>CALVQP010000047.1 GCA_944358225.1 uncultured Bacilli bacterium | reverse complement strand
GTTGTTCCTGAGATAGCTTCAAGAATGCATACAGAAAATATTACTTTGGTTTTAGAAGACGTTTTAACAAAAAGTAAGATGAGTATTGAAATGATGGATGCTATTGCTGTAACTTATGCTCCTGGATTACTAGGTAGTTTATTAGTTGGAGTTGAGTTTGCGAAAGTTTTAAGCTATCTTTATGACAAGCCTTTGATAGCGGTAAATCATATGGCTGGACATATTTATGCTAATAATTTAACTAATAAGTTGGAGTTTCCTCTTTTGGCTTTAGTAGTTAGTGGTGGACATACGGATTTAGTTATAATGCGTGATGATTATGATTTTGAAGTAATTGGCAAGACTTTGGATGACGCCGTAGGTGAAGCGTATGACAAAGTTGCTAGGGTATTGGGGTTAAGATATCCCGGTGGACCGAATGTGGATAAACTGGCTTTAGCTGGTAAAAATACTTATAAATTAGGAGTAATGGATAGTAGTAATTATGATTTTTCATATAGTGGTTTAAAATCTAGTGTAATAAATATAGTCCATAACGAAAAACAGCGCGGAAATAAGATAATTAAAGAAGATTTGGCTTGTAGTTTTCAAACGCAAGCGATTTTGCAACTTACTAAAAAAGTTGAAAAAGCTATCAAAGAGTTTAAAATTAAGAATGTAATTGTAGCGGGGGGTGTTTCTGCTAATAAGTATTTACGAGCTGAAATCTCTAAAGTCTGTGGAAAATATGCTTGTAATTTAGCTATTCCAGATTTGAAGTATTGTACCGATAACGCGGCAATGATAGGAGCGGCTGCCTATCCGTTGTATTTAAAACAAGATTTTGCAAATTTAGATTTAAATGCTTCCAGTTTTGTAGAACTTTTCTAGCAATTTGCAAAATAATAGGCTTTAGTGTAAAATTAGGATGGAGGCGTGGACGATGGAAAAAATTAAAAAACATAAACTTTTAATTATTGTATTGGCTTTAATAACGCTGATAGTTGTGTCTATTGCTTTAACTTATGCTTATTTTACGGCGGAAGTTGAAGGTAATGATACAGCAAGTACGGTTAAGATTACAGCAGGTAATTTAATTATTGATTTTGAGACTAGCGCGTATATTAATAATACGAAAGCTAATTTGATTAAGGATGAGGATAGAGCCAGTATGGCTGATAAAACTGTTTTTACTATTAGTCACGCAACAAATTCTAACGGACCCGCAGAGTATACTTTATCTTTACAAAATGTGGAGATCTCTTCTAATTTAAAAAGTAAAGATTTTAAGTGGGAACTTCTTATTAATAATACAGTGGTAGCTTCGGGAAATTTTGCAAATCTATCGACAGGAAATACCTATAAACTTATATCTACAGCTAGGAGATTAGAAAAAAATGATGTGGATAAGGGAGAATTAAGAGTTTGGCTGTCGGAAACTAGTTCTGATCAATCAAGTTTATATGGTGGTAAGTTTAAGGCTAAAGTGGCAATTGAAGCCAAAACTGTACAGGGGTGATAAAAGTGAAAGAATTAATATCTTTAGTAATAACTTTATTTTGTGGGATTCTCTTTTTGGCAGGTGTTTTAATAACTCAAAAAGCTAAAAATAAACGAGGAATATATGCTTTTTCAGCATCTTTAGCTTTTAGTGTGATGTTAGGGTTAGTTTTTGTCGATATAATTCCAGAAATATTTTCTTCTTTTGGATCGTATAGTTTATATAAAAAAATAATTTACTTTTTATCATTTACTTTGATGGGAATTTTAATTTTAAAAATTTTTGATGGTTTAATACCGGCGCATCATCATGAACACCATCATCATGAAAAAAATGTAAAAGAACACAATGATCATTTGTATCATGTTGGTTTTTTAACAACAATAGCTTTAATTATACATAATATAATTGAAGGTTTTGCTTTATATACCTTAACTCTTAGTGATTTTCACTTAGGGTTATTAATGTGTGTGGGTGTTGGTTTACATAATATTCCAATGGGTATGCAAATATCTTTATCTTTTGAACTAGCTAACTTAAATAAAATGAAAAAAGGTGTTAATTATTTATTATTAATACTATCTTGCTTTATTGGAGGATTATTAGCATTTTTGATTACTAACGTTAGTGAGATGATTCTGGGAATACTTTTGTGTTTTACATGTGGTATGTTGCTTTATATTTCTTTATTTGAGTTATTAGGAGAAATTAAGAGTAATTGGAAAGATAAATTTAGTCAACTGGGAATATTAAGTGGAATTATACTTATTGTTTTGAGCTTAGTATTATAGGAGTGAAAAAATGAAAAAGTGTTTAATTACTGGGGGAGCTGGAACTATAGGAATACCTTTAATTGAAAAACTGTTAGAAGTTGGAAAGTATGAAATAACTGTTATCGATTTAAAAAGTCCTAAAGCTACCCGTAGATTACAACCGTTTAAAGATAGAATTAATATTATTTATGGGGATATTGCTTGTGAGGAATTAATGCTATCTTTAATTAAGGAACATGATGTAATTTTTCATTTAGCAGGCGTATTACCGCCGAATGCACTAATTAGTGAATCATTAATTAAAGAAGTTGATTATAAGGGGACAGCAAAGCTAGTTGATTTGATAAAACGCGATAATGCAAAATGCTATTTTGTATATCCTTCAGTAACTACTTTATATCATAAAGTAAAAGAGGTAAATGTCTCTAGCAATTTAAAAGTAGATAGTAATGATTATTACAGTAAGTATAAATTAGAGGCGGAAAAATATATTGAAAATAATTTAAAAAATTATACTATTTATCGTTTGCCTATGGTAATAGATAAAAATAGCTTTGAACATGTTATGTATAATATTAATGAAAATCAAAAAATTGAACTAGTTAGTAATACTTTAGTTGCTAAAGCATTTGTGAAAAGTTTAACTCATAAAAAGGTTTTAAATAAGAAAAAATATATATTAAGTGGCGGTAAAAACTTTTTAGTAAATTCTGATGAGTTTTTAAGAAATATTTTAGAAAGTTATGGAATTTCGGGAAGATATTTTTTGATGCATTATTTGTTACCACAAAATTATTATTCCCATATATATAAAACGACATTAAATGATATTTTAGATTATCAAGATGAAAAAATAGAAGATATTTTTGCTGGTTATAAAAGCTTAAAAAAGAGTCGCAGATGTATTCAAAGATTATTAGCATATAATAAAATTAAGAAACTAAAAGAAAGAAGATGATATTATGGGAAGAGCATACGAGGTAAGAAAAGCAAGTATTGCGAAAACCGGGGCTATAAAAGCTAAACTTTATTCAAATTTTGCAAAAGAAATATACTTGGCTGCTAAAAGTGGTGTGCCAGAAATTGAATCAAATGTTAAGCTTAAAAGAATAGTAGAAAAGGCTAAAAAACAACAGGTACCTAACGATATTATTAATAGAGCAATAGATAAAGCTAAAGGCTCTTTAACAGAGGATTATAAAGAGGTAGTATATGAAGGATTTGGTCCGGGAGAATCAACCTTAATAATTAAGACTTTAACTGATAATGTTAATCGCACTGTCGGATTTGTAAGAGCAGCATTTAATAAGGTAAATAAAAGTTTAGGTGTTACAAACTCTGTAGCTTATAACTATGATCATTTGGCTATCGTTGGTTTTAAAAGTGAGCGAGGGGATGAAATTTTAGAAGCTATTTTAAATGCCGGAATAAATATAGTAGATTTTGAGGATGAAGATCAGGAGATTACTATTAGTTGTGAACCGCAAGATATTCATGCTGTGAAAGACGTTTTGGAAAGTCTTATTAAAGATATAGATTATGATATTGATGAGGTAGGAATGTATCCTAAGAATAAAGTGGTTTTAGAGGGTGAAAATTTAGAACTATTTAAACGTTTATATAGTTTATTAGATGAAATTGATGATGTAACAGAAATTTATCATAATGTTGTTTTATAAGATGTTATTTGTTTAGAGTAGGAGTAATGTATGGAAGTATATAAAATGCTAAGAGATTTTATTTATCATAATCCTGGAGTTATTGCGTGGCGATTAAAACGTCATGCGGAAGTTATTGAAAAACATTTAAATCCGGGAGAGGAAATTGAATATATTTTTGCGGGCCAAAGAACAATGAGTTTTTTGGATATCTTTTCGACTTGTGTTGTAGCTATTACAAATAAACGTCTTTTAATTGCCCAAAAAAGATTGCTTCCTGGTTATACTTTAATTTCGGTTACACCTGATATGTATAATGATCTAACAGCTAGACAAGGAATTATTTGGGGAATTATTCAAATAGAAACTGTAAAAGAATTGATTGTAATTTCTAAATTATCAAAAAAAGCCTTACAAGAGGTTGAAACTAAAATTACCGAATATATGATAAGAGAAAAGAAAAAGTATATGAAAAATGATGAAGAAGATTCGCTGGAAGAAAAAGAGAATATTTAAATTATTTTTAAGTGTTGTTTTAATAATCTTTTTGTGTCTGTTATTAGATCAAAGAAGTTATACAATTAAGTATAAGGTAAATAATGTACAAGTAATAGAAACCTATGATAAGAGTGAAAATTTATATTATATAGATTTAAATTATAAAAATAAAAATTATCAATATGTTGTCAAAAATTATGCGAAAAGAAAAATTGTTAAAAATTTTGATTATTATCGAAGTGATAATACCCAGTGTTTAGCTTTAGATTTGGTTGATAATACTAAAACTGATGCTTTTTGTTACAAGGACAAAGAATTAATAAGTATTAACTTAGCAGCTGATGATATCAAAGAACATTATCATATTAATGAAAAAGAGAAGGATTTAGCAATTAAAACTTTTGAAAATATAAATATTTATAGTACCGATAATAGAACATATCTATTTTATAATTATGATAATTTTCTATTGATTAATGGTAACGAAAGAGTAGTCATTGATAATGATATGGATAATTTATATACATTAAAACTAGCTTCTAAAGTGAAGAATTATGTTATTTTTGCCGATTTGACAAATGAATATTATTTTAAACGATTTTATATAATTAATTTAAAAAATAAGAAAATAAGCAAATGGGATTTAGATGTTCAAATATCAAGTGATAGTTATATATTAGGAACTAATAATGATAGTATATTTTTGTTTGATAGAAAAGAAAATAAGGAATATGAATTTGTTCCAGAGTATAAAAAGTTGCGAATAGTTTCTAAAAAAGATAAAGCTAAAGTATATAATAATGGAAAATTAGAAAGTATTTCTATAAATAAATTAAAAAATAGTAAGTATCAATTTTCTCATATTAATGTCTATAATTATCAAGTTATTGAAAATAATCTTTACATGAGATTTTTAAAAAGTAAATATAATATTAGAATAAGTGATAAAAAAGACGTTAAAATTGTAGATGTTTTGGGAAAAGATGTTTATTATTTGAGTGAGGATAACTTGTATAAATTCGATGGGCAAAAAGAAATATTAATGTTTAGTAATTTTGAATGGAACTTTAATACTACTAATATGATTTTTATTTATTAGAACTCGAACATTATTGGTTAATTATCATATCCTAAAGTGAGGAGTGATTTGTAAATGTTTGAGAAGTATGTTGTAAATTTTGATGATGATTTTGAATCTATAGCTTTAAAGTTTCAAACTACTGTTGATGTTTTAAAAGATATTAATAATTTGGATTTTGACAGTCAATTAAGAGTTGGTAGTGAAATAGTTGTTCCTAAAGTGAAAGAAAAGTATTTTGATTATTACGTAATAGAAAAAGGGGATAATCTTTATCAGATTTCCTTAAAATATAATATTAATCCTGAATTGTTAGCTAGTATAAATGGTTTGGAAATGGATGATTATATTTATCCAGGACAAGAATTATTGATTCCTAAAAGCGGATATAGTTATTATATAACTACACTCGGAGATACACTAGATATAGTAGCAAATCGTTTTAAAATTAGTAAAAATGATTTATTAAAAGACAATGAAACAATTTATTTGATTCCCGATCAATTATTAGTAAATAAAAATAATAAAAATTTTATTTAAAGAAAGGTTGGACTTTCTTTTTTTTTTTGACTATATTATAATTGTATAATAGGAGAGATTAAAATGATCTTAAAAAAACCATATGCTTTTTTAATCAAACATTTTAGAGTTATTCATTTAGTATTAGCTGCTTTAATGGCCTATCTTGCTTATAAAAGTTATAAAATTGTATCTTTTTTTGGCGACTTTGCTTCTTCTGGTTATTTTAGTACTCTTAGTAATATAGCTGGTAGCTATGTAAATTTATTTATGTATTTGATTGTAATTGTAATATTAGTAGCTGCTGTATTTATTTTTATGTTAATGAATCAAAAGAAAAAAAGTACTAAGTATTATGTATTTACAATTGGATATTACTTTCTTTTATTTATATTGTTTTCTGTGACTTTTGGCATAATGCAGGATTTGGAAAGAGCTTCCGTAAGTATTCAAACTGCCAGAGTTTATCGCGATTTATCTTTAATTTTATCTTTACCGCAATATTTCTTTGTTATTTATACTTTTTTAAGAGGTTGTGGATTTAATTTAAAGAAATTTAATTTTCAACTTGATTTAAAAGAAATGGATATTACAGCATCGGATAATGAAGAAATAGAGTTAACAGTTGGAGTTGAAACTTATAAAGCTAAAAGGACTATAAGAAGATTTATTCGAGAGTTTAAATACTATATATTAGAAAACACTTTTATTTTTATTTGTATTATCTCTATAGTTGGGGTTATTATTGCTACAGGATTATTTTTGAATATAAATGTTTATAATAAAGTTTATAAAGAAGGGCAGTCTTTTTCATACCAAAACTTTACCTTAACAATAAATGAAAGTTATTTGACTTCTAAGGGTTATAAAGGTAACGAATTAATTGACGGAAAAACTTTTTTGGTTATGGATGTAAACGTAGTTAATAAGTCTTCTTCTTCAACTGAACTTAAGTTAAGTGATTTTAGATTAAAGATTAATAATGAAAATATTTATCCTTCTAAAAATAAGATTGATTATTTTAAAGATATCGCTACACCGTATAAAAGTGATAAATTAAAGGGCGGAAGTGAAGGGAATTATGTTATTGCTTTTGAACTTGAGAATGAATATGTTAGAGACTCATTTGTATTAAAAGTGTTTGATTCGGCTAATTATAGTGCTGGTGCTATTAAGACAAATTATAAGGATGTAAAATTAACTCCGCAAAAAGTAGATAACATAGTGACAGTGGGAACTTATCAACAACAAGAAAAGATTGAATTAAAGGATAGTATTTTAAAAAATTCTAATTTAACTATAGATTCGTATAATATTACAAATATTTATAAATATAATTATGAATTTTGTGTAACTAGCGATTGTCAGCAATCTACAGGAATAGTTACACCTAATTATATGATATCTGCTAATTCAACCTTGTTAGTTTTAGATTATACTTTAAATTTAGATAAAAATAGCAATTTTTATAAAAATGTAAGATCGGAAACTTCTGTATTCAATAGTTTTTGCTTTATAAGATATACTAAAAACGGGAAAAGTGAAGTATTAAATACATATGATTTAACTCCTGATAATTTACAAAATAAAGTGGTTTTACAAGTTGATTCTAAGATTAGAAATGCTGATAAAGTAGAACTTTTAGTTAGAATTAGAAATAAAGAATATAGTGTTATTATAAAAGAAAAGAAATCATAAAATATATATTAGATTTAGATAAGAGAGGATTCTAAATCTTTTTTTATAGTAAATGGAAATCTTTTGTTAGATTAGAGGGCTTAGAAATTTTATATCAATTTATAATTTTTTTGTAGTAATAGTAATCATAAAATTTATACGTTCAAAACTTAAACATAAAAAAAAGATATCAACTTCGTTTAGAAATTGATAATCTTGTATTTAAGTCCTAAACTGTAAAAGTTGGGACATATTTTCTATTGGAGCAAGTTACATACAAGTTACGAACTTTATTCTCTTTCTAAAAATATTATATATTAAACTAAATATAATTTCAGTTTTATAATCCTGATATTTTTCAATAGTATAGATTACTTTTTGCTTTAATGATATAATTAATTTAACAACTAAATCATTAAATAGTAATCTGCAAATAAGATAAAGGATGTATATATTTATGAAAAAAATGTTAGATATATTTATTGAAAATGTACAAAACTATTCGCATTTGAACAGTAATCAATCTTTTAATATAAAAGATATATTTATGCAAGGTGAGGGAATATATATTTTAGATGAACAACCATCTATTGATATAATTAAACAATTTCCTAATTTTAGGGGAGAATTTGGATTATTGTTAATAAACAATATTTGGTTTCTCACTGTTTCAACAAACAAAACGACTTATATTCCAGTTGAATTAGATAGATATATTGAAAAAGGACTTGTTCAATTTTTTGCCCATTCACATCCAAATGATGGTACTACGGCCAATATTTTTCCATCATTTCCAGATTTAATATCTAGTGATGCAATAGATCATAAATTTTATATTATAAGTGCTTATGGTATAACAGAAGTAGATATTACAAATGCTAAAGAATTAAAATTTTTAGATGAAAGATTTACAAATTATATTTATGATAATCATATTTCTTATGAAGATTATCAACAAAATCAATTTAAATATTATATGAATTTCATGGAAAATATTGGATGTAAATTAAAAATTATTCCCTTTAATCATCAAAGGGAAATCTCCGAAATTTTAAGTAGTAAACAATTATTACAACATGAATTTTGGAATAAAACGGCTGGAACGACACCATATCCAGGAAGAAAATTTTAATAATTATAATCGAATCGATAATTATGGGATTATTAAAAATAATTGGATATTTTTATACCAACATATAAAAAGGAGTAAGGAAAGGTGCAATAATTTTAATTTTTAATAGTCGTTTATTTGCCTCTTTTGTAAATAAAAA
>CALVQP010000046.1 GCA_944358225.1 uncultured Bacilli bacterium | reverse complement strand
TACTGCTACAAACAAAGTTCATCTTTGTTTGTTATCAATATTATAAATCGTATACATTTTAACTAATGTTTAACATTAGTGAAATATTAAAAGATTCTTTATTAGTATTTCTTACAAGTAACACAATCAGATTTACCTTCAAATAAAATACCCTCTTTTTCTGCATTTATGTATTTTCTTTAACTATCAATTAAAAAAGTTTCAGTGCTACCACTTTGAAACAAAATATGATATTATAATAATATTATTAATAATAAGGGTGAGATTATGAATAAGAATGTTGAAACAATTATAAAAACAGAACAAGCTAGTAGTTTTGAAAATAACGATGTCATTAATGGCACTCTAATTCTTACCAACATCAGAATTTATTTAGAGATTGATGCCGAACAAAAACTATACGAAATACTATTAAAAGATATCAAAAAAGTAACAATCGGTGGCCTTAATGTCCTTCGTATCGAATTAGTTAATAATACTCGTTATAACTTTTTAGTCGAACACTTATTTTCATGGCTTAAAACTGTTAAAAAAGCCAAAAAAGATTTTTTGAAAAAAAGCCAAGACAATGAAAATTTTTAGTTGTTTATTCTATGATGATAATCTGGACTAGTTAAATCTAAAGGCAAGAAATTATAACCATTATTTTTACCAAATTTAATTATCTCTTCTACAGCTTTGACACTATAACTTTTAACATCATGTTGTAAAACTATACTATAATTATTTTTCAAACTAGAAGTTACATTATTAATAATTTGATTCGTATCTTTTGTTTCCCCAGCATCGCCACTTAAAACGTTCCAATCAAAATACTTATAACCTCTTATTTTTAACTCTTGAGCCAATTCGGACATAATACCAATCTTGTATTTCTTACTTATCGTATTAGACCCGCCTCCAGGAAATCTTACTAATTTTGATTCGTATCCACCAGTTAATTTTTTTACTTTTTGACTTATATTATTTAAATCAGCCAAATAATTTTCTACACTAGAATAAATATAAGCATAATTATGCGTATAAGTATGTAGACCAATTGCATGACCTTCGTTGTAAGCTCTAGTTATCATATTTTCATATGCAGGGTATTGGTTCGTTACAAAAAAAGTAGCTTTCACATTATATTTTTTTAAAACATCTAACAATTCTGCTGTATACTCCCCAGGACCATCATCAAAAGTTAAATAAATTGTTTTGTTTGGCGGATTAACCGTAATTAAATCAGCATATACAAAAACATTTTTAATTACTTTAGTTTCATTACCACTAGAATCCTTAACTTGATATTTTATTTCATATTTTCCTTCTTTTTGCGTATTTACTTCCCCACTAACCTGGGTTTGACTGGTAAGATCTCCATCACAAAAATCTTCAGTAGTAAACCCCTTATCTACGTATTTATCATTTAATTTAACATATACTAAAGAACCTTCATTTAATGTAATAATTGGTGGTTCTTTGTCTTCCTTTTTATAATCTACTTTCTTTATTTGTTCATTTCCAGCACTGTCTTTTACTTTAAAAATCAATTTGTCATTTTTTACTTCTGTTTTAATTTGAGAAGTTAAATCTCCATCAACATTATCTGTAGCTTTCACATTATAATTTTTTACTTTATTATTTAAACAAATACTAAATTCATTTTGTTCTAAAATCAAATTTGGTTTTTCTATATCTCTTACTTGTACCATTCTACTAATTTTTTTGCTTTTTTTATTATAAGTTGCTATATACTCAATTTTATAATTTCCTTCTTTATTCGTATTCACAACCCCTTTAATTCGAACATCAACTTTTTTACATTTAAAAATATTTCCATAGCATGCATCAACATTAGGCTCTTCATATACACTATTAATATTTATAACCATATTTTTCTTCCCATTCAATGTTAACTTAAAATCAGATTTTAGTAAGAAAAATAAAAAAATAAATATTAATAAACTTAAAATAATGCTAATTAACACAATTAGCTTTTTCTTAGCATTCACAACTATCACCACTTACTAAAACTATACTCTACTATTTCCCTAAGTTTATCGCATAAATATTTAGATATCAACTATATTTTAGTATTTACTAACATTAAAAAAATATATACCTAACTTTTTCGTAATATTCTTATCAAATGTTTAATAAAATGAAGAGAAAGGTAGGTTAAAATGAACATAGTTGACAAGCATTTTTATGCCTTAACGGACCATCTCAAAAATTTAAGTTTACAAGAAATTTACCAAAATACACGCTCGTTATTTTTAAATCTTCCATTACATACCCAACAATCTATTTCTAAATTTTTAAATAACTTTCCATACTGGGGAGAAATAAACATTGACGATAATAACTTCGAAGAATTATACAATCGCGCAAAAATGTTAAAAGAACATTTAAATGATTTAATTTGGTTATACGAAAATCTAGAAGATTATAGATCTAAAAAAACATTATTTGCCATATTAAATAATTTATATCAATTTGATTTCTTTACTTTAAAACACAGCATTGAAACAACATATCCTCACTATTTTGATTTGGATATAATTTCGGCTAATGATGATGAAGTATTTGTAGACCTAGGCGCATATACAGGAGATACAATACAAGAATATCTTACTTATTTTGATAATAAATATAAAAGAATATATGCTTACGAAATTACTAAAGAAAGTTTACATATCATGAAAAAAAATTTAGCCAAAGAAAAAAATATTAAATATAGTTCCAAAGCTATAATTGATAGTAAAAAAGAATTGCACTTTCTTAAAAGTAAAATAGATAATTCTGCTAATCAAATCAATCTAAAAGGAACAGACAAAATTAAAGCTACTTCCTTAGATCTTGATATAAAAGAAAAAATAACAATGATAAAAATGGATATAGAAGGTTCGGAATATCAAGCACTTCTGGGAAGCAAAAAGCATATTCAAAACGATAAACCTAAACTATTAATTTCTGTATATCACAATCACGAAGATTTATATCGAATTCCTAAATTAATTAAGAAGTTCGAGCCAAATTATAAATTTTATCTACGTTATTACGGAAACGAAGTTTTTCCTACAGAAATAGTTTTAATAGCTACCTGTGAGCAAAATTAATGTGAAAGATATCTCATATTAATAAAAAGAACTTTAAGTAAAAAAATAAAACTTTTCAAAAGTTCTATTTTTTTACTCATCTTTACTAATTAAATCTATTATAGCCTGAGCTTTTTGCGACCAATCATTTTCTCTAGCCTCTTTATCTAGTAATTCTATATATTTTTTATCATTTCTTAAAGTTAAAGCCTTTTCAATTTGATCTAAAAATTCTTGATGGTTTCTGCCTATTAATACACTTTGATATTTTCTGCATTCATTTAAATCAGTAGTGACGATAGGTTTATGTAAAGCCATGTATTCAAATATTTTTACAGGACTGGTAGATTTTGTTATATCCTCTATCTTAAAAGGTATTGTAAGTACATCAGCATATTTAGCATAATTTTTTAGAATTTTATAATCGCGCGGACCTAAAAAGTAAATATTTTTTTCATCAGTAATTTCCAAATCATAAGAATCATCATATTTAATTCCAAATAAAACAATATTATATAAATTAGTTTTAGCTATTTTTTTAATTAGATCATAATCAAACCATTTAGCTAGTGCCCCGTAATACATAATTAATGGTTTTTTGCTTTTCAAAAGTTTTTGAAAAGTTTCATCACTTTCATCTACTGAATCATAAGTCTTAAAAAAATTATAATCCACACCATTAGAAGAAAAAACCATATTTTTTTGTCCGCGGTGTTTTATAACATCTTCTTTTAATGTATCAGCGGTTACTGCCACATATATATATTTATTACTCATTACGTAATTATATTTATCAACTATATTTTGTGGAATAGTTTTAGTTCCTGCCAAATCTGCAGATAAATGATCTACATATTCATAAATCATTTTATAACCATTATTTAAAAAACTTTTTATATTATCAACAGATAATTTCCAATCTGTCGAATAAAGTTGAATATATTTTGGTTTAGAAATATTATCTAACTCTTCTAGCAAAATCTTATTTAAAGCAATATTATTAAAATTAAATAAATAAATATTGTCTGTATGTTTTTTTATAGTTTTTATACTATCGCTCATAGTGGTTACTTCATAAAAAACCAAACAATTTTTTTTAGCTAAATTATTAGCAATATGTTGAGGTCTTTGAAATAAAGGAACATTATATCCAAAGCTACTTCTCCATAATATTACTCTATCGTACTTATTATTCTTAAGAATCTCCTGTATTTGCATTCTATATTTATTTTTATTAAACATTACCTTAAAACTTACTTTATCTAAGTAATTAGCAATTACATAAGCTCTAAGCTTTTTACAAAAACCTACAAAGCCATATTTTTTATAAACTGTGGTTAATTTAGATATTTTGTCTTTCATCAAACACCTCATTCTTTTAAAGAATACTATTATTCAAAAATTTCTATCTAAAAACATTTTAACACAATATTTATAGCAATACAATTTATAGCCAATACAATTATTTTTGTTTTCTAGTCATTAATTTCATAATAATAAGATGTTTCTACACCTTTAAAAAAACTTTCTAAACTAAAATCATCTATCAAATTATTTTCTATTAAAGTTTTAATTTCTAGTGTGTTAATTGGACTTCTTTCCATAGCTTGTAAATATAATTTCTTATCTATATTTTCCCAATTAACAATTTTATTTAGATTTTTCTTTAATATTAAATCTAACCAAATTCTTGTACTCCTACCATTTCCCTCTAAAAATGGATGAGCGATATTCATTTCAACATATTTATCTATAATTTCATTTAAAGTTGATTCACTCATTGTCTCAATTTTCTTTAACATTTCTTCTAAATATAAAGAATTAGCAAATCTAAAATTACCTTTTGAAATATTTTCTTTTCTAATAACACCAGCAAAATCATATAAATCATCAAATAAATACTTATGAATTTGTTGTAATCCTCTTGTAGTTCCTACTTCAATATTATCTACATCTCCACTTGAAAATAATCTTTTTGCGTTTTCCAAGCTCATCTTATCTATTTCGTTCATAAATTTCACCACTTTTCGTAAAAATTTATATTTCTTTTATAATTCTGCATTTTAGCATAAATTCGTTGTTTTTACAATACATCTCTAGATGTATATTACTTAAACACTTAAATGCAACTTTTTTTATATAAAATTTTATTCTATCTTTGATGATTACAAATTTGCTTTTTTTAGTGTTTTCTTTTTTGGTTTTTGTAATGTCATTTTCATTCGCTTTTATATTATTTTTGTAATTATTGTTGATAATTGTTAATCGCTTTTATCGTTTTTACAGAACAATAAATATAACTATCTTTTTGAATTTCTATCAATATATCAACATTATCTTTTTTATTTTAACTATTACTAACTTCATTGTATGTTTTTTTAATTTTAAAATTATTTAAGACAAGAACAAGCCAAAATTTTAATACTTTCTCTTGAACCGCAACACATTTTTCTTTAAAGTATTGAGTAGTAAAGCTTTTCTTTGCATTTTGAGAAGTTAATTTATCTTTACGCCATTGTCTATTCAAGTTTTTTTCACAAGTATTTTTTTGTTAAAACAAAAAACCATGAAATCCCTTATCACGGTTTAATATATATTTAAACTCCAAAAAGTGGAGTGTATTTACATCTGGCAGGGGCGGAGAGAATCGAACTCCCATCAAAAGTTTTGGAGACTCCTATGCTACCATTATACCACGCCCCTATAAAAAACTTTTAACAAGTTAATTTTAACATATATTATAACTTTTTGCTAGTCTTTTTCATATTATATTTTAGGTGATTACATGATTATTAATTATTCGACAAAAGAACTAGAACTTTTAGCTAGATTAATGAGAGCCGAAGCATTAGGTGAAGGCAATTTAGGAATGCTCATGGTCGGTAATGTTGTTGTTAACAGAGCGCTTGCAGATTGCTTGACTTTTAAGAATGTGAGATCAATATATGATGTTATTTATCAACCAAACCAATTTACCGGCACTCAAAGTTCTTTATTTAATGGAAGTCCAACATCTTTAGAAAAAGATTTAGCAAAAAGAGTTTTAAGAGGAGAATATTATCATCCTGCAACTAATTCCTTATGGTTCTATGCTCCTGCTAATAATACTGCTTGTAAATCTACTTGGTATGATCAAGATTTTGCAGGTAGATATAAAAACCATTGTTTTTACATACCGGATCCCGGAATATGCCAAGAACTTCACTAAAAAATTAGCCTAAGCTGATTTTTTTCAGCCTGTTGACAAATAAATTTTATTTGAAATTACTATAACTATGCTCTTTTTGCTACTAGCGCTGTTTGCCTTCTCTATTAAATACATAGAAATTCAACACTAATTATTTACATAAAATGTTTTCTCTAACTATATATTTTTATCCGTTTTACATACACAAATATCGTTTTTAAATTATTCAAAAATTTAATATTTAAAAAAATTAGCTTAAGCTAATTTTTATTTTGCTGGAATCAATAATTTTTGACCGATACTTAAATTACTTGAAGCCAAATTATTTACACTTTGTAGATCAGATACTGTTGTACCATATTTTCGGGCTATACCATATAAACTATCTCCCGATTGAACAACATAAACAGTATAGTTATCTCTAGAGGGAATTTTTAAAACTTGACCTATGGAAAGTAGATTTGAAGTTAAATTATTAAGTTTTTTTATTTCATCAACAGTTACTCCATACTGATTAGCAATTTTGTACAAACTATCTCCACTTACTACAGTATACAAAGTATCCTTATTATTACTAGTTGGTATTAATAACTTCTGACCTATCGATAAAGAAGTACTTACTAAATTATTAGCATCAATAATATCTTGAACACTAACACTATATTTTTGTGCAATTTGATATAATGTATCTCCCTTTACAACAGTATAAATTGTTTTATCCGAATTATTTTCTTCATCTTTTTTAGCCACTTTTAACTTCTGTCCAATACTTAAATTTGTAGAGCTTAAATTATTTAGTGCCATTAATTCTTGAAGAGATATATTAAACATACTAGAAATCTTATACAATGTATCTCCTGCTTGAACAATATATTCATCGCTCTCTTGTAAATTTTCAGTAGGTAATTTTAACACTTGACCTACGTTAAGGGTATTAGTAGACAAATTATTAAGATCCTTCAATTTTTCTACAGTAGTATTAAATTTTTTAGATATAGACCATAATGAATCTCCCTTTTGAACAACATAGTAGTCAGAACCAACCACAGGAATATAAGTAGCACCAATATAATTGGCTAAAGCTCTAACAACTGCTTCAGCATAAGCTTCATAATTATTCTTTAACTGCGTAGGGTCATCTAAAGGACTATCTAAAAAACCATACTCTACTATAATAGATTCAGTATCTCCCGTATCACGCAACATAAAGTAATAATCTTTAGATGGATCACTAGGCAAACGTCTTTGATAATATTTTCTTACATTTTGACCTTCTTTTTCTAATTCGTTTGCTATTAGCGAAGATAGTTTATCATCGTTTCGAAGGGCATATATTACTTCTGCACCATCCCCACCTCGTGACGGCTCTAGTGGTTATTTAATATATCTTTTAATTCCGTCATACGTAAGTAAACTCTATCAAATGGATGTGCTCCTTTTGATATTAATGCAATATTTCTATATGTTTCAATTAAATCTTTTTCTTTTATAAATGTTGTTTCTACAACATCCTTTTTTGCAGAATTAAATGCTGATAGTTTGATATTTATATCATTCAATTTTATCAAAGTTTGATCAAGTTGATTATAATCAATGTAATCAAAAGCTAATAATAAAAGTAAGAATTTAAGCATCCTTTTATTTGTACTTATTTGTAATTTTTCAAGTTTACCTATTTCATTTAATCCATTAATCATATTATTTACATATAACAATGCATCACCACTTAAATCGTTACTTTTTTCTGAAACATAATCTTTAATTACTTTATCTGTAACTCCAAAATTGATTTTTTTATCCAAAAATCCAATCAAACTATAAAATACTTTGTCAAATTCCATTCTTGAATCAGGAAAATTTATTATATTTAATAGTTTTTCTTTATCATTTATTTTTAATAAGTATTTTTCTAGAATTGATTCAGGCATTGAATTAATTAATTCTCCTGCTCTTAATCGTTCTTGATTTTGGACAAATCTAAAATACTCTGTAACTTGTTCGTCTGTCGCATCAGAAATAGAAGTAACAGCTAATGGAAATGCATCTATTATTCTTTTTAACGATTCTGGTAACAAATCATATGTTAATTTAAATTTTTTATTATCATTATACTTTTTTAATACTTTTTTTATATTCCTATTATCATCATTTGAATATAAGTCATAAGTTTCTTTTACTATTTCTCTAGAAGTGTTATAACCAATAGTTAATTCTCCATTGATAAAATTATAAATTGTAGTAAGTCTTTGCTGTCCATCTACAACTTCTTGTCTAGCGCCTTTTTTGTTAGCCTCATCCATTTTTCTAATTGTTATATTACCTATTGGATACTTCTTGGCAATACTTAAAATTAGTTTTTCTTTAAAATCATCATTCCAAACATAATTTCTTTGATATTCCGGTTGTAAATCTAATCCACCTCTTCTAGCTTCTTTCACATCATTCATTAATGTTAAAATTGGTAATGCCCCTGGTTGAAAGTTGATTTTTCTCATTTTTTCTTCACCTCTTGATAAAGATTATATACTTTTTTCAAAAAAAGTCAACCATTCTTTATAGATTCTATGTATTTTTAATGTTTTTTTGCTATTTTTATCTATTTTTTGTTATAGATTCTATTTTTACCTCGTCTTCCATAAGGATTTCTTATCAAATTTTTATCAATATATGTAAAAGTATAATCATCAAGTATTTTATATTTAAACTTTATTGTTATATTTCTATCTTCATCTGCTTCTATTCTATCTATTATGGTAAATAATAAGTCTCTATTTGGCTTTTGAATATTTAATAATTCTTTTATTTTCTTTGTATAATTTGGTATTTTATTAGCACTATTTTTTCTTTTTAAAATTTCTAGTTCTATTTCTTCTAATTTATCTTTTAG
>CALVQP010000045.1 GCA_944358225.1 uncultured Bacilli bacterium | reverse complement strand
TAGGGGTAATATTCTGAATATTATCATCAGTTGGTTCATTAATATAAGGGAAAGAATCTGGTAAAATTTCATTAAAGATTAATTTTCCCGCCGTTGTTACTAAATATTTTCCTTTTTGATCGTCTGTAAATAATTTGTATTTAAAAGATGATACTGGTAAAGCAATACGAGTATGTAAAGTTATTTCTTTTCTTTCGTAAGCCATTAACGCTTCGTTAGAATTTTTATAAACTTTACCCTCATTTTCTTCACCGGCTTCTTCGATTGTTATATAGTAATTTCCTAAAACCATGTCTTGAGATGGTGTAACAATCGGTTTACCATCTTTAGGACTTAAAATGTTGTTAGCACCTAACATCAAAATACGTGCTTCAGCCTTGGCTTCTTCAGAAAGCGGTACGTGAACAGCCATTTGATCACCATCGAAATCCGCATTAAAGGCTGGACATACTAATGGATGTAAACGGATTGCTTTACCACCAACTAATACTGGTTCAAAAGCTTGAATTCCCAAACGGTGCAATGTTGGCGCACGGTTTAGCATTACTGGATGTTCCGTAATAACATCTTCAACAACATCCCACACGCATTCATCGCGATTATCAATAAGTTTTTTGGCACCTTTAATATTATGGGCTAAATCACGTTCTACTAAGCCATGAATTACATGAGGTTTAAATAATTCTAGGGCCATTTCTTTAGGTAAACCACATTGATACATTTTTAGAGTTGGTCCAACAACGATAACACTACGTCCAGAATAGTCAACACGTTTTCCTAGTAAGTTTTGTCTAAAACGACCTTGTTTACCTTTTAACATACTTGATAATGATTTTAAAGCACGATTACCAGCAGCCGTTACACTACGACCACGGCGACCATTATCAAATAAAGAATCAACTGCTTCTTGAAGCATACGTTTTTCGTTTTGAACGATAATGGTTGGTGCTCCCAATTCTAGTAATTTCTTTAAACGATTATTACGATTAATAATACGACGATATAAATCATTTAAATCACTAGTTGCAAATCTACCACCATCTAACTGAATCATTGGACGAAGTTCAGGAGGTATTACTGGTAGAACATCTAAAATCATCCACTCAGGACGATTGTTAGATTCTTGAAAAGATACTAAGCAATCTAGGCGTTTAACTAAACGAAGACGTTTTTGTCCTTGCGCATTTTCTAACTCATGGCGCAAAGATTCAACTTCTTTATCAATATCTACATCTGCTAACAATTTTTTAATAGCTTCGGCTCCCATACCAACAGTAAAACCATTGCCGTATTTTTCATAATATTGACGATATTCTTTATCTGATAAAGTTTGCTTTTTTTCTAAAGGAGCATTACCTGCATCTATAACAACATAACTAACAAAATATAGTACTTCTTCTAAATCACGGGGAGACATGTCCAAAACAAGCCCCATTTTAGAAGGAACTCCTTTAAAGAACCAAATGTGTGAGCAAGGAGAGGCAAGTTCTATATGCCCCATTCTCTCACGACGTACTTTAGCTTTAGTTACTTCTACGCCACAACGATCACAAACGACATTTTTATATCTTAATCTTTTATATTTACCACATGAACATTCATAGTCTTTACTTGGTCCAAAGATTTTTTCACAAAATAAGCCATCTCGTTCTGGTTTTAATGTACGATAGTTAATTGTTTCTGGTTTTTTTACTTCTCCATAAGACCAACTACGAATCTTTTCAGGAGAGGCAATACCAATTTTTATTCCTTTAAATCTATTTACTTCTATCATTACATGTCACCTTCTTTTAAATCTTCTCCGGGAAATTCCAAATCATCTAAATCGGGAGCATAATCTTCTTCTGCGTCTTCCTCATTTATTTCTTCCGTTGTTTCTGGTAAAATTTCATCTTTTAGAGTTTCAATTTCATCAACTCTAATACTTTCATTTTCTTCTTCATCGGATTCAATATCTCTAAGATCAAGAAGATTATTATCAGTATCTAAAATTTGAATATCTAATCCTAAAGCTTGGAACTCTTTAATTAATACTCTAAAGCTTTCAGGAACTCCGGCTTGATTAACTACCTTTCCTTTGACTAAAGCCTCATATACTTTAACACGACCTACAACATCATCAGATTTAATAGTTAAAATTTCTTGAAGTACATGGGCGGCACCGTAAGCATAAAGGGCCCAAACTTCCATTTCTCCAAATCTTTGACCACCAAACTGAGCTTTACCTCCAAGTGGCTGTTGAGTTACTAATGAATATGGTCCAGTAGCACGAGCATGAAGTTTATCATCAACCATGTGATGCAGTTTAATCATGTACATCACACCAACAGATACACGGTTTTCAAACGGTTCTCCAGTACGACCGTTGTATAAAATGGTTTTTCCGTCTTCAGCCATATTGGCTTCTTGCATTTGTTCTTTAATATCTTCAATACTTGCCCCATCAAATACTGGTGTGGCATAATGTGTACCTATCTGTTTTCCAGCCATTCCTAAATGCAATTCTAAAATTTGGCCAATATTCATACGTGATGGAACTCCTAGTGGGTTTAAAATCACATCAACAGGTGTACCATCTGGTAAATATGGCATGTCTTCTTCAGGTAGGATTAGCGAAATAACACCTTTATTTCCGTGACGTCCAGACATCTTATCTCCTACTTGAATTTTACGTTTTTGTGTAATGTAAACACGGACAATCTTGGAAACTCCTGGTGGTAGTTCATCACTATTTTCTTTGGTATAAACCTTAATATCGTGAACTATACCATCTTCGCCATGTTTTACACGTAATGAAGTATCGCGTACTTCTCTAGTTTTTTCACCAAAAATAGCATGTAGTAATTTTTCTTCGCTAGTAAGTTCTTGAACTCCTTTTGGCGTTACTTTACCAACTAGAATATCTCCTTCATGGACTTCTGTACCAATACGAACAATTCCGTTAGCATCTAGGTTTTTACGCGCTTCTTCTGAAACATTTGGGATATCTCGCGTAATTTCTTCAGGTCCTAATTTCGTATCACGACAATCAATATCAGTTTGCTCAATATGTAATGAGGTATAAACATCATCTTTAACTAATCTCTCGTTTAAAATAACAGCATCTTCATAGTTGTATCCATTAAATGTCATGAAAGCAACAGTCATGTTTTTACCTAAAGCAAGTTCTCCTCTATCAGTTGATGGTCCATCAGCGATTACTTCGCCACGATGAATTTTATCTCCTTCTTTAACTAATGGTCGATGATTTAAACAAGTAGATGCATTTGTTCTTTCAAAATTGGCTAAGTAATATGTATCTTTTCCTTTAACATTTTTAACAATAATTTTTTTAGCATCAGCATATTCTACTACGCCATCAGCTTTTGCTACTACAGTAGATCCTGAATCACGTGCCGCAATATATTCTACGCCAGTGGCAACAATTGGAGCTTCTGTTTTTAATAAAGGAACTGCTTGACGTTGCATGTTAGCTCCCATCAAAGCACGAGTTGCATCATCATGATCCAAGAATGGAATACAACTAGTTGTAATTGATACTACTTGAGATGGAGCAACATCGACGTAATTTACTTGCGTATTTTTTACCATTACTGTATCGCCATTAAGACGGGCAATTACTTTATCATCAACGATATTATTATCATCATCGACATTAACAGTAGCTTGAGAAATATAATAGTCATTTTCTTCATCAGCTGTTAAATACTCGATTTCATCTGTCAATCTGCCGTTTTCTACTTTACGATAAGGAGTCATTATGAATCCAAAATCATTAATTTTAGCGTAAGAAGAAAGTGAAGTTATAAGACCAATATTTTGTCCTTCTGGAGACTCAATAGGACACAAACGTCCATAATGAGAGGCGTTAACATCACGAACTTCCATACCAGCTCTATCTCTTGATAATCCTCCTGGTCCTAATGATGATAAACGTCTTTTAGCTGTAAGCTCAGCAATAGGATTTATTTGATCCATGAATTGCGATAATTGAGAAGAACCAAAAAATTCTTTTAAAGCTGCCGTTACAGGGCGAATATTAATTAATGTCTTCGGTGTTACATTTTCAATTTCTTGCGTAGTCATTCTTTCACGAATAACACGTTCCATTCTAGACATACCTACTCTAAATTGATTTTGAATTAGTTCTCCAACTTGACGTACACGACGATTTCCTAAATGATCGATTTCATCGATATTCCCAATATCATATAATAAATTTAAGTAATATGAAATAGAAGCGTAAACATCTGAAATTGTTAAACGACGTTCATCAATTGATTGATCATTACCAATAATTTTATGAATCTTTTCAGGATCATGTTTATCATAAACTAAAACTTCTTGAATTTTATTATAACTATCTAATTCTTCATTAATAATTGTTTCTTTTAATCCGTAACCACTTTGGAAAATAGGACGGATTGTTTCAAGTAATTCTTTAGTAATAAGTGTCCCTTTGGAAACAATTACTTCTTTTTTATCTTTTATATCTTGCGCAATAGTACATCCAACTAAACGATCAAGAACATTAAGTTTTTTGTTGAATTTATAACGTCCAACTTTAGCTAAATCGTATCTAAATTTATCAAAAAATCTAGTAATAAGTTGATTTTTAGCACTATCTAAAGTAGCTGGTTCTCCAGGACGAAGTTTTTCATAAATTTCAATTAAAGCTTCATCAACGTTTTTCGTATTGTCTTTTTCTAGTGTATTTTGGATAAATGGATTATCACCAAATACTTCAATGATATCTTCATCATTAGAAAGTCCAAGTGCACGTAAGAAAGTAGTAATAGCCACTTTTCTTGTACGATCTATACGAACGTATAATACATCTCTAGCATCAACTTCATATTCTAACCAAGTACCCTTATTTGGAATGACTTCACCACTAACAACAGGACGTCCGTTTTTATCAATTTCTTTTTTAAAATAAATAGATGGACTACGTACTAATTGTGATGTTATAACACGCTCTGCTCCATTAATAATAAATGTTCCGGCATCAGTCATCATCGGCATGTCACCTAAAAATATTTCTTGTTCTTTTACTTCACCAGTTTCATGAATAAAAAGACGAGCTTCTACTTTTAAAGGCGCTGCATAGTTTACCATTCTTTCTTTTGCCTCTTTGATAGAATATCTAGGTTCATCAAAAGAATAGTCTCCAAATTCTAGTGAAATATTTCCAGTAAAGCTTTCAACCGGAAATAAATCATCAAAAATTTCTCTAATCCCCTCTTCTAAAAACCAATTAAATGATTTTTTTTGAATTTCTAGTAAATCTGTTAATTCTAAGGTGTTTTTTGTTTTTGAGAATGTTCTTCTTTCTCTATGGTCTCCAAATTTTGCTAATTTAAATGCCACTGTGTCACCCCTATACTATAGTATTTTTAAGTGTTATTGTCCTAGAAAAAACAATACGTCACCAATTTAAAATTTTAGCAACATATTTTTTAAAAGTCAACTATTTTGAGGCTTACAAATGTATTTGTTAATATATTTTTAGAAATATAAGTTTAAAAAAACAAAAAAACGTCAAATGATTGACATTTTTTTTACTCTTTAAATTCAAAAACATAATCAAAAATTTGAACTTCATCGCCTCTTTTAGCTCCTAGACGTTCTAATTCTTCTTCTACACCCATACCTCGAAGTTTACGAGCAAAGCGCAAAACTGCTTCATCTTCACTAAATTTGGTCATTTTAAACAACTTTTCAATTTCTTTACCCTCTAATACCCAAATATCTTGCTTACGGGTTATTGTATATGGTTTATCTTCTTTAAATTTATATATAATATAGCTTTCATAATCTTCATCTTTATATAGATTTTCAGCTTCAGTTTCTTCAACTAAACTCATAAGTCTGGATAATAAATCTTTAATTCCTTGTTGATTTAAAGCGCTTATACAAATTATTTCTTTATCAGGATATTTTTGTTTAAACATTTTTAAATTTTTGGCAAAGCCAGGTAAATCCATTTTATTAGCAATAATTACTTCTTTTTTACTAGTTAGTTTTTGACTATATTTAGCCATCTCCTGTCTAATAATTTCGTAATCTTCTAAAGGATTTCGACCTTCACTTGATCCCATATCGATAACATGAGCTATTATTTTGGTTCTCATAGCATGACGTAAAAACTTTTGCCCTAAACCGACGCCCTCGCTTGCTCCTTCGATTAATCCCGGAAGATCAGCCATTACGAATGATTTATCATAAACTTTAACTACCCCTAAATTAGGATTTAAAGTTGTAAAATGATAGGCCGCAATTTTCGGAGTTGCTGCGGAGATAATCGATAATAAAGTACTTTTACCTACACTCGGAAGCCCCACTAATCCTACATCAGCTAGTACTTTAAGTTCGCATTTTAAAATGCGCTCTTCTCCTGGTTCTCCAAATTCACTAAATTTCGGGGCAGGATCACTATGAGTAGCAAACGCTTTATTTCCACGTCCGCCACGTCCGCCATGAGCAACGACAAATTCTTGGTCTTCCCCAGTTAAATCGGCTAAAACCATATTAGTATCGGCATCGATAAGTGTCGTTCCTTGCGGAACTTTAATAACAATATCTTCTGCTGCTTGGCCATTACGGTTGCTGCCCTTACCATTAACACCTTTTTTACCTTTAATTAATTTTTGATAACGTAGATCAATCAAAGTTTTTAACCCCTTATCAACTTTAAAGATAATATCGCTTCCTTTTCCTCCATTTCCACCATCAGGTCCACCCATTGGCACACATTTTTCACGGCGAAAAGAAGTACATCCATCTCCACCTTTTCCAGCTATCACTTTTATTTCTAATTCATCGACAAACATGTAAATCACCTGGAGATATTTTATCACGTAAAGATTAAAAAAACTACAATTTCATTGCAGTTTAATCTCGAGCGCTAATCTTCACTTAAAAAATGTTGGGTATTAGTATTGCTAAAACTTAAATATCCTTTATAGCTTGCTTTAACTAATATTAATTTTTCCTTATCATATTTTTTCAAATTTTTTATTTTCTTTTTAATTCTTTTCTTGGTAGAATTATTAATTCGGATAATTAACTTTTTACCAACAAGTTTAAAATTATATCCTAAAAAACTAACACCATGATGAAAATCATATATGTTAGTCTTATTATTTATTTCTAATTTCAACTTTTTGATTTGAGGAATTATTTGCCTTAATATTTCTTTTAAATAATTTTTGTCGTGATGAAAGATAATAAAATCATCCATATATCTAATATAATACTTCATTTTAAGTTTTTCCTTAATAAAGTGATCTACATCATTAAGATAGTATATTGCAAGTATTTGACTACTTAAATTACCAATAGGTAAACCTTTGCCTTCTTTATATAGAGGTAAATCTAAAATACTTTTTATATGAATATTTTTATCTTTGATATTTTTTATTAATTTTTTTGCGCTTTTATTATATCACCATTAACATATTTACCATCACTACTAGTTATAATATGGTTAATAAGATAAAACAACTTCTCATCGGTAATAATTTTGTGTAATTTAGCTAGTAATATTTGATGATCTATATTAAAAAAATACTTTTTAATATCAATCTTTAAAGCATAAACATTATCATAATTTAACTTTAACTTATTAATATATTTTAAAGCTAATTTCAAGCCATATGAAGTACCTTTATTTATACGAGTAGCAACATTAGAATCTATTAATAATGGCTCTATTAAGGGTATTAAAACATTATTACTTATTAAATGATTGACTATTTTATCATTCATTTTTTCACTCATAATAATACGATATTTAGGTTCTTTAATTATAAAAATATTGTATGATTGATAATGATATTTATTATTTTAACTGATTTAAGAGATTTAAAAGATTAGTCCCTAGATATAACTCATATTTATAAATTTTTTCTTTATGTTTAGTTTTACTTCTAATCGTTTTATACTCTTCTAATAATTTATCGAAATCTAAAATATCCTCATATACTATTTTTTTCACTACGCAACAATCCATAGGTAATTTTTCTTATTTCTAAAATGTAATTACCAACACTTTCATACTTTTTCTTTTTAATATACTCTCTTTTATAAAGTTCTAAAATAAAAAAATCTAATAAAGATAATTTTATCAATATATTTTTTAAATTACTCTTTTTTATTTTTTCGTTATCGTGATTAATTAAATAGCTATACGTTAGTTCTACAACTTGTAGCATATTATTATCAATATGATTTTTAATAGCAATTTCTTTTTTAGGAATATTAACTAATATTTTATTGATATACCAATATGTTTTGGTTACGTTGCTTAAAGCTTGAAAATTCTCATTCATTTATATCACCATTATTGTTATAATAGCCATAGTTTAAACTCAGGTATAAATTTAAACGTCTATTATTTCTTTTTTGAATATTTTTAATATCCAGGGAATAAATCTTGTTTCCAATCTATTATTTTAGATTATTAAGATTTCTCTTAACTACTTCCGCGCTTTACGAGATCTCTATCTTTGTAAATCTGGGAATAATGATTAATATCAAAATTATAACAGTAGGAATCTGGGCGCACGCCGCCGCTATTGTTAGTATTGTTGTTGTTCAGGTTGTTGTTGTTGGCGTTGAACACATTTGCATTATTAGTGTTAGAATTGTTAGGCGAAAAAGACCACCACGAATTATTTATAGATTTATCCCCAAGCCGGCCAAACTTTGACGGAGCAAAGTTTGGATAAGCTTGCATTAATTAAACTACGTATGGATTAGATGCAGTCCCATTTCCAGAGGTTATCAGTGTATCAGCCTTTAGATTGATAACTGGGCGCACGCCGCCGCTAGCGTTAGTATTGCTGTAGTTGAGGTAGCTGAGGTCGAAGTAGTTGGCGCTGAACACATGTGCATAAGTAGTGTAAGAACCGTAAGGCGAAAAAGACCACCACCAGTAATTTTTATATAAATAATTTTCTCCTGTTTGATTCCATGTGTCCCATTCTATTCCAGCTAAAGCCATTTCATCAGCCGATAATAAACCAATTTTTAAGTTATATTTTCCGCCATAGTTAACAGTGGTATTTGGACATTTAAACGTTTGATTATGATTATTTATTAGTCTATCACTCGCACCATAATATCTAGTGCTTCCACTTAATCTATAACTTGTATCATTGCAATAATCACTGGTTGCTATTTTATCTTCATAACTTT
>CALVQP010000044.1 GCA_944358225.1 uncultured Bacilli bacterium | reverse complement strand
CATCTCCTAATCAAATAAGTTTGTTGTAATATATAGTTTACCATATTGGCCATACCATCCCTTAAATTTACATTGATTCAATGCAGCAAATAGGTTTGTATAATTTGCTATTTTAGTATATTTATCTCCATAAGCATAAATGCTTGGCACTTCTTTATAAGACCCTCTAAAGTACCACCAATAGTCGCCCGTTTTTGTATCACGATCAATCAAGTTTTCAGGTCCTACAAAAAAAACATAATCTGCTTGAGGAGTATCACTTTCATCATTAAAGTCTGAATTATTTCCATCTGTTAGCTGTGTAGCATCAGAATAATACGAAGGATTAACAACTATGTATTTACTAGAATCATTTTTTTTCGTAACATCTAATACATAAATCATTTTATAATATTTTCCAGTAGACTTATTAAAAGAATAGCTATTAGTTTTATAATTGCCTGTATTATTATGAATGAAATATCTTTCTGGTTCTTCCCATTTTTCAGTAGATTCATTAGAATCTCTTAAAACTACTCTAGCCACTTTCATATCAAAAATGTGATCTGAAGACGAAACTTGATATGTTACGACAACTCCATATTGCCCTGTTTCAGAATCTTTAAAATAATATATATTATCATCATAACATTTCATACCTTCAAATGGCACTGAATCCTTGGCTACTGATATAGATATTGAATATTTCCACCTCATGCAACATAAAAAACTAATACTCGTAAGCATTAGTTTGTAAGTATTATTTTCATTATTCGTTATTCAAATGTAATCTTTCCACTTTCCACATCAGAGGCAAATTCAACTAAATCAGCGCTAAATACATTTGTTAAAAATTTTCTTTCATCTTCATCTTCAACAATCTCTAAATAATTATCGCCATCTTCAATTGTCTGTTCAAAAATTTCATATTCACTAGTTGTATTTTCATCTTGATCTACTTTATTTGCATAAAAGAATTTTCTACCCTCTATTTCATTTTCCATTAGTAAAAGATATTGTTCATTATCTTCTAAAGTTATTATATCGCCTTTAGTCATTATCTTCCTCCCATTGTTTGCGCTTGCATTTTAGCACTCACCTTATTAACTGCAGCACTTAATTTGATACCATATTTAGAATCAAAATAATCTATATTATTATTTGCTTCATTTTGGAATTTTTCTTCTAATTCTTGAGCTAAGTTTTCTAACTCTTCTTTAGACATATTTTCTATATATTCATCAAATTTCTCCTGTAATGCAGCATCTAATAATGAACATATTTCAACAATAGTTCCCATAGTTAATGGATAATCAATATCATCTGGTAAGGTATGATTATTTTGAACATAACTGCCAATAGACATCATGTATTTTTGGAAATAAATTAAATCATCAACAGTGGCATCTTTAATATCTTCTAAACAATCTTTAATTAATTCTTGATCTACTTCCATAGACATAACATCAAAATCATCTTTTGTTTTTTTATTATTCTTAAATATATTAGTTAGTTTACTTTTAATTTTTCCTCCAAATTTTTTTACATTACCCCCTAATGATTTAATTTTATTAGTCATTTTATTAATAAATCCATCTTCAGCACGATTTAACCAGGCATTTCTTGCTTTTTTTGCTACTTTATATGCTCCATATCCAATAGCTGCTCCACCTGCTAATCCAGCACCCATTCCTACTACGTTATTAAGAATAGTTTCAAATGCTCCTAAATCATTTAATGGAGTTCCATTTAATAACCATAGCCCACTACCTCTATCAAAAGTTGCTCCGCGAATTTTACCAAATAAGAAGCGATTAATGTTATGAAGAGGCTCACCTAGACCAATATTATGAAGAGGTTTCCACATGGCAGATACTACTCTTCCAGCAAAAGCTAAAGGATGTCCGTAAACAACAGCAGATCCAACTAAACCAGCTAAAGCTACCATTCCAATAATAGCTGCTGTTTTCTTAGGATTTGCTTTTGCCCATTTTTTTACTTGAACTACTTTTCTTTTGGCTTTTTTACCAACATTTTTTACTTTAGTTCCTAAAGTATTATTTTTCATATCTTCAAGTAACTTTCTTTGTTCTTCTAATTGTTTTTTCAATTCTGCCATACTTTGTTGCATTACATTTAACTGATCATTTAAAATTTTATTTTCCTTTTTCAAGCGTTCATTTACTTGTCGTTGCTCTTCTAAAAGTTTTTGTAACTCCGCATAACTAAATTCTGTTTTTGGCTCAGGCTGTAATGCTGGAATTTTATCAATACCAGCATTAACATCTTTAAGTAAGATAACTAATTTATCACATACTTTACTAAAAGCCATTTGATCTTTTTCAGATAAAGTTTTAACTTGTTGATTCAATTTATCAATTAATAAATCATTTTTTTCTATCTCTGACTTTTGTTTTTCAGCATTTTTTACTTTTGAATCTAACTCTCTTAATCGCTTTTCTATTTCAACCTTTTTTTGTTCATCTTTACAGTTCATGCGTTCATAAATTAAATCTCTGACTTTTTCTTTTAGTTCTTTCATTTCCAGTTCATTTTCAAATTTTAAAAATACAAGTTCAATATATTCTACTAAAAGTTGTGATGGCTGTTCATCTGTTTTTAAAAGATCGGACATCTGTATTAAATATGATTTCCAATTTTCAATTTGATCATCGCTGCAATTTAACCTATTTAACAAGTCTTGATGTTTGTTAAAAAGTTCATCGAACATATAAATCCCTCATTTCTAGCATGATTGTAGCATATTTCGCCAATACACGCAATTATTAACAGTCCTAAGATAGGTCAAATGCATAACAAAAGCCAATAAAATTTGATATATACTAAAAATCAAAAATGAGTCTTATATTTCAATTGTACTTTCAAAAAACAGAATTTAATATAAAAAATCATAATTTTTAAACTTTTCCCTGACTTATTTCTAAGATTATTCTTAATCAAAAAAAGAGCATTATTTTTTACTCTTAAAACTTATAACTTTCTTACCACCCATATAAGGTTGTAAAGCTTTAGGAATATTAATTGTTCCATCCTCATTAACATTATTTTCAATTACTGCTATCATTCCACGAGGGGAAGCAATTACTGTATTATTAAGTGTTGAAAGTAAATAATTGCCCTTTTCTCCTTTAGCTTTAATTCCTAAACGTCTTGCCTGAGCATCTCCTAAAGTTGAACATGATCCAACTTCAAAATATTTTTTTTGCCTTGGGCTCCACGCTTCAACATCACATGATTTAACTTTTAAATCAGCTAGATCTCCTGAACAGCATTCTAATGTTCTAACTGGAACATCTAAACTTCTAAAAAAATCCACAGTATAACTCCACATTTTATTATACCAATCCATAGCTTCCTCCGGTTTACATAAAACTACCATTTCTTGTTTTTCAAATTGATGAACTCTATATAAACCTCTTTCTTCAATACCATGAGCTCCTACTTCTTTTCTAAAACAAGGTGAATAAGAAGTTAAAGCAATTGGCAAATTTTCTTCTTTAATAATTTGTCCTTTAAATTTACCAATCATGGAATGTTCTGAAGTTCCAATTAAATATAAATCTTCATTTTCAACTTTATACATCATGGCATCCATTTCCGCAAATGACATAACACCATTTACGACATCCCTTCTTATCATAAAGGGTGGGACACAGTAAGTAAATCCTTTATCAATCATAAAATCTCTAGCATAAGATAACAATGCTGAATGTAATCTGGCAATATCCCCCATTAAATAGTAAAAACCGTTTCCACTTGTTCTTCCGGCACTCTCTTTATCAAGGCCTCCTAATGATTCACATATATCAGCATGATATGATATTTCAAAGTCAGGAACTATGGGCTCACCAAATTTTTCTATTTCAACATTTTCTGTATCATCTTTACCAATTGGAACACTATCATCAATCATTTGCGGAATAACTAACATTTTATTTCTTAACTCACTTGCTAATTTAGTTTCTTCATTTTCAATTTCTATTAATTCATTATTAATATCAACAACTTTTTGCTTTTTTAAATTTGCTTCATCTACTTTTTTTTCTCTAAATAAAGCTCCTATTTCATCACTTATAACGTTTCTTTCTTGTCTTAAAACATCACCTTTAGCTTTATACTCTCTTATTTGCTTATCAAGTTCAATTACTTCATCAACAAGACCTAATTTTTCATCTTGAAACTTTTTCTTAATATTCTCTTTTACTAATTCTTTATTTTCTCTTACAAATTTTATGTCTAACATTATTTCATCCTCTTTCTTAATTTTTTTAAATAAAAACCGCATACTTGCAAGGAGCAAATAATGCGGTACCATCCTTTATTTCACTTAATTTAGATAACGGTTTAACCCGGTAGCAATTAACTACACTAAAAAGGAGATTCACTATATTTACTTTGTTAGTTTTCATCAACCACTAACTTTCTAAAAAAGTATTTATAGCTAATAGTCTTTTATCATCGCTTTATATGTCTTATTCTACCAACTATTTTCAAAATTATCAATAAATAATCAAATTTTTTTAATCAAAGAATAATCACTTATCTGTAACTTTTTAGTTGAAACTACCTTATACTTATTATTTTCTACATATAAATTAAGATACTTCTTAACCAAAAAAGGATGATAAAAACGATTTAAATCGGCTAAAATACCGGCATTAATTTTAACTTGTAAAATATCGCAAGCACCAAAATCATAATAACCTTGAATAGCCGCTATTTCTTCAATTAAACTATCATGGCCTTCTTTTTGTTTTAAATAAATTTTTAAATTTTCCAATTCTAATGTAACTGATGCTTTCTTCTTTAACACTAAAGAAACACAATTACTTAAGATTTTATAAACTTTTAAATCTATAATTCCTTGATTTTGAATTTTTTCTTTTAAAACAATCAGTTTTTCTAACAAATTATTTTTTAAAGATGTCCTCATATGCTCTAATTGTTGTAAATAATCTTGATAAGTTTTTTTAAACCACAAACCTCTATATCCCTTTACATAATAATTAGCATCAAATATCCCTAAATATTCATTGTTAATCAAATCAAAGTATTTACCATTTTCTTCTTTAACTAAAGTTTTGCCCAAATTATAATATTGTATATCATCTGATATGCCACCGCGTTGCATTACACTATATTCAACAATTTCCATTTTTCTCATTTCTATATTCATTAAGTGCTTTTTTAATTCCTACATATGGTAAAGTAGCACAGGTTTTACGACTCTTTTGTTTAAAAATATCATCAAACACTAAAGCTTCAGCCAGCAATTCTTTATCATATTCTTCTTCTTCAACCATATTCTCAAAATTTTCAATCATTTTTAGGGCTTCTTCCGTAGTTTTCCCAATTAATTCTTTGATCATAATGGATGTAGAAGCTGTAGAAATAGCACAAGCCTCCCCCATAAATCTAATGTCCACTATTTTATCATCATCAATTAAAACTTGCAAGTCAATATTATCAATACATGATTCATTATTTGAATTAACATTTATATATTTATCATCACTAACCTTTTCTTTATTATAAGGATGTAAATAATTTTCCATAATAATTTCTCTTTTTAATTCTTGATCCATAATACCATCTCTACTTCTTCTTTTTAAAACATCTCTTTAATAATTTTCTCTTTATCTTCTAATAGTTCAACTAATTTATCAATTTCTTCTTTCGTATTATAAAAATATAAGCTTATACGGCAAGTATTTTTAATTCCGGTTTCATTTTTTAACATTTTAGCACAATGACTACCAGCCCTAACACAAACATTGTATTTATTTAAATAATATGCCACATCTTGTGAAAATATATTATCAACATTAAAAGTAACAATACCACTTTTAGCTTTGATATTAATTATATCAATAAAACTTATTTTACTTAATTTATCAATCAAAAACTCTTTTAAAGATTTTTCATAGCTAGCAATATTATCCATTCCTATTTTTTCTAAATATTTAATTGCTTCTCCAAAACCAATAACTCCCTCAATATTAGGGGTTCCTGCTTCCAAACGAAGCGGTAAAGATTTTAACATCACTTGTTCTTCATCTTCAAAAGACTCATTCATTCCACCGCCTAAATTAGTTGGTTCTAATTGTTCTAAAAGTTCTAATTTCCCATACAAAACACCTACACCGGTAGGACCCAAACATTTATGAGCACTAAAGGTAAAAAAATCACAATCCATGTTTTGCACATCTACTGGCATATGAGCTACACTTTGAGCCCCATCAACAACGACAAAAATATTATGATCATGAGCGAGTTTACATATTTGTTTAATAGGTCTAATATCGCCAATTACATTCGTCACTTGAGCTAAAGCAATTATTTTAGTTTTTGGCGTTATTGCTTTTTGAACATTTTCTAAAGTAACTTCATAAGCACTATCTAAATTTATATATTTAATTTTAGCCTTTGTCTTTTTGGCTAAACGAAACCACGGAAGAACGTTAGATGCATGCTCACTTTTAGTTATCAATATCTCATCATCAGGCTCTATTAAGGGACCAAAAAAGCCATTTACTACTAAATTTAAACTTTCTGTTGCTCCACTTGTAAAAACAATTTCTTGTTTATTTTTCGCATTAATAAAATCCTTTACTAAATCACGAGTATTTTCATATTCTAAATCAACTTTATAAGAAATATCATAATCTCCCCGATGCGCATTAGCACTATATTCATTATAATATTCGCAAATTTTATCTACTACACACTTTGGTTTTAAACTAGTTGCAGCATTATCAAAATATATAATGTCCTTATTTAACATCAAAAAATCTTCTCTATGCATAACTTCCCTCCAATCTTTTAAATATTTTGCAAGATTTTATCCTCAAATCCTTCTTTAATAAAACCTTCTTCAATTAATTTTTTAGCATCTTGTAATAAAATTCCCTTACTTTGTAAATAAAAAATTTCATTCTCATTAATATGGGCGATACTTGCAGCATGATTTGCCATAACCTCTTTAGAAGATACTAACATATTAGGAATAATTTCACATTTATTACCATTAACATTAAGTACTTGAATACTTTCATTCATTAAATTATTTTTAGTATTCTTTTTTACATGACCATTTACTTCTATTTTATAGCTAGCATCATCTTTACTTAAAGCCTTAATATCCACTTCATTTTTAATATTATTACCTAACATATAAGTATCTACTTTCCAACTTACATCCTGTTTACCTAATAAAGATATTTTAGCTTTAAAATTAGCCTTACTCTGCATTTTAACAACAATATTTTTTGAATATTTAGCTTGATAATTATAATATTTTAAAGTTGAATCTTTAGCCATAGTAATTTCTAAATTACTAACATTACTTTTATCTAATATTACCACATTATTTTTTACTTCTATTTTTAAAAAAGGATTTTTCGATTCTATAACAACTTCCTCATTATCAAATGATATCACATCATTTTCTACTATTATTTTATTCATCAAGATCTTTCTTTCCTATTTTAAACGCCTCAAATCCTTGGTCATCTACCAATTTAGCTAAGCTATCATCCGCACTAGCCACAATTTTTTGATTATCCAAAATATTTATTACATCTGGTTTTAGATAATCAAACACTTTAGTATTATGGGTAATTATTAATATACTAGCTTTATACTCTTTTTTATATTCTAATAAAGAATTCATAACAATTTTAAAAGAATCTACATCCAATCCCGAATCTATTTCATCTAAAATAACTAAAGATGGTTCTAACATCCAAACTTGGAGCAACTCACTTTTTTTTCGTTCTCCACCACTCATATTATAATTTACATCCCGATGAATAAAACTTTGAGGAATTTCTAATTTTTTACAAATATCTTTAATTTTTTTATGAAAAGCAAGAATATCTACCGCTTTATTTGTTTTAGTCGATATAGCCATTCTTAACATTTCACTTAAACTAACCCCTTTAATACTAAGCGGATTTTGGCTTAATAAATAAATTCCCTTTAAAGCTTTTTTATCAGTAGTTTCTTGGGTAATATCTTCATTATTAAAAATTATTTGTCCTTCTATTATTTTATAACTTGCATCCCCTAGTAATGTTTTACAAATTGTACTTTTACCAGCGCCATTCTTACCCATAATTGCTACTATTTGATCATCTTTTATTTCCAAATTAAATTCATTTAATAATATTTGCTTATTATCTACTGCTTGAACTTTCAAGTTTTTTATTTCTAACATAAGCATCACCAATCCCTATTTTAGCAAAAATAAAGTTTAAAGTCTATTATAAGCCCCAGACAAAAAAAGACATTTTATATGCCTTATTTAGTTTTAACAAACGCTTTTACCACTTCAATTACTAAATAAACATCATAGTTTTGACCTACGGGCTCAGATCTACTTTGTCCAGTTAGACCATCATAAACATTTACTAAGTTTTCTTCTGGATTATATTCAGTATCCAAAAATACATTTGCTTGTGGTTTTAAAAGAGTTATTTCTTCATAAGTAGGTAATCTCATCATGCCAACATTATTCCAATCTGGAAATAAAGTGTTTAATATATTAGGTAAAGCCTCCCCATTTCCATCTAAAAAGGATAAATTTCCCACACTTTCTAAAGATATTAAAATGTACGTATTATCTGTTTCTGACAATATCATAAACTCTTTAGTTGTTGTTTCATTTAATTGTACTTCAACTGTTTTTGGGATATTATCTTTACTATCATCATTTGCTGTTTTTTCATTTGAAACTTCATCTTGATCGACTACATCAATTTTTTCAATCATTTCTTTTTGATGTTCAATTTCTTCCTTGTTTTTACTTTGAGCAATAAAATATCCCCCTACATAAGCAACTAAGATTACAATTACAATAATTATGGCTATTATTATTCTTTTTCTTTTCATACTTTTCTTCCCTTTTTATATAACTCATACATTATTATACTACTTGCCACTCCAACATTCAAACTTTCACACATATCATCCATCAAAATATTAGCATAACAATCACACAAATCTAACACTTCTTCCTTTACTCCCTGTCCTTCATTTCCTAAAATAAAGGCATATTTATCTTGTAAATCAATATCACTTATTTCAATACCATGTGTTACTTTTGTACCAATTATTTGATACTCATTTTTTATCCTTGGTAAAAATTCTAATAAATTTCTTTTAACAATATTTATATGAAAAATCATTCCTTGAGTAGCTCTTATAACTTTATCGTTATATAAATCTACGCAATCATTTGATAAAACTATTGTATCTACACCAAAAGCTACAGCGCTACGAATAATCGTTCCTAAATTACCAGGATCTTGCAAACCATCCAAAACAATAACTTTATCTCCTATTTCTTTTTCTTCCAGTTTCTTACAAACACCAACAATATCAGGAACACTTAAAACATTAGTTAATTTTTTTATAACTTCTTTAGTCACATACGTCTTTTTTACTTCAATTGGTATAACTTCATCATATGTTAATATTACTTCTTCTAAATAACCGCTTTTTAAAGCTTCTAAAACAAGATGTCTTCCCTCTATTAAAAACTTATTATTCAAATCACGATACTTTTTCTTAAGTAACTTAGCATATTCTTTTATTTTCTTATTATCTAAAGAAGTAATTACTTCCATAACTAGACCTCCCTTAATTTTTTTCGCGCTTCTTTATATTTAGGATAATATTTGGCAACCTCTTCCCAAAACCTTAAAGAATGATTTCCCTCTTTAAAATGACAAAATTCATGCACAATTACATAATCAATCAAATCAACTTCTTTTTTTATTAATTGACTATTTAAAGTCACTATATTTTTACTTCTATTACATACTCCCCATCTAGTTTTCATATTTCTTATCTTCAAGTTAAAAGAAGGTAAATAAGTAAATAATGATTTTAATTTCTCTACCCGCTCATTAAAAATTCTTTTAGTTTCCTTTTTAAAAAAACTATCCAACATCTTTTCATTTCTTACCAAAATCAAATCATCTTCTAAAATTACCTCTTTAATATTATTCTGGTAAACAACAGTATACTCTTTTCCTAAATAATAACATCTATTATTATAATCAAGACTTTTTTTAGCCTTAGTATACATTTTTATAATACTATCTTTATTATCTAAAATCAATTTCTCAATCTCTTTTTTTAATATATATTTATTTGCATAGATCGGAAGAGC
>CALVQP010000043.1 GCA_944358225.1 uncultured Bacilli bacterium | reverse complement strand
TGTAAATCAAATTGTTTAACATCTTTTAAAAAACATATATATAAATCATTTTGATTAATTCGAACTTCTATAAATCTTTTTTTTAATTTATATACAACAGTTTTTAGCAAATAATTTCTTATCACATCTTTTCCTATAGATATAATATAATCATCAAATTTATCAAATAATTTAATAGTTTGCTCTTTCTTATTATAAGTTATATCTTTATTACTACTAGTATCATTATTATAAAGTACATTTTTAATGTTACTTTCTTCACTTTTGAGCTTACAATTTTCCACTTTAACTTTCCTTTCTAATTTTGGATACTCTTCATTTTTTGAATAAATAATATTGTTATAAATCAAATTGAATGTAGAATAGACTTCTATATTGGAATGACTTTTCTTATTTATATAAGCATCTTCGAACTCAAAAATGTTCCTGTGTAACCACCAAGATTACAAGAGTTTTCTACAACTTGCAAAAAGGTTTGCGTGCCATGACCACCAGCTTTCCAACATTTTATGCGTGCTCCATCGACTGCGATTGAACCGCTATCGGTATATTGATCTTCAAATAAATTTATTGTATCTTCTTCAATAGAAGCCGTTAAAGTAATAATTTTGAATGTTGATCCTGGTTCATAAGTCATCCAAATAGGCAAGTTTCGATTAATAGTCTCGGTATCATATTCTTCATAATTATTGGGATCAAAATTTGGTCGACTAGACATACCAAGAATTTCACCAGTTTTTGGATTCATAGCAATGGCTAAAGCATGTTCTGGAGAATATTTACTAACAACATTATCCAGCTCTCTTTCAATTGATTGCTGAATTTCTAAATCAATAGTTAAAGCAATGTTGATACCATCTTGGGGTTTTTCATAAACTTCGGTTCGTTCTAGTTTGTTTCCTTTACCATCACTAAAATATTTTATAGCACCATCACTACCTGTTAGATATTCATCATACTCTAGTTCAATTCCTGATAACCCTTGATTATCAATACCGACATAGCCTAAAACATGAGATAATAAATCTCCATAAGGATAGTAACGTTTGGATTCTTTGACTAAATAAACACCATCTAATTTTAAATTATTTATTTTTTCGGCAGTTTCATAATCTAGCTGTCTTCCCTCCGGATGTACTCTTTCAATAGAAGTTTTTTTATTGACGTGTTTAGCCATGTCTTCTTTAGAAACATTTAAAATTTCCGCTAATAAAGATGCAGTTTGGTCCTTATCAACAATTTGATTAGGAATTAAAACTAAGCTAGTAGTAGTAATATTTGTAGCCAACTCCACACCGTTACGATCAGTTATAACTCCCCTATTAGCAGTAATTGGTAGATTACGACTCCATAGTGACTCGGCTAAGTCGTTTAGTTTATTATATTTAAAAATTTGAATATAAAAAACACGGGCTATTATAAATAGAAAAAGAATTAATGTTATTAAAAAAACATAACGAATACGGGTATGAATATTATTAAAAAACATGGCATCACCTAAAAAATTGTATGTTTTAGCAATTAAAAAAAGAACTAAAAATCATTTAGTTCTTTACCATCTAGTTACTTTAGGAAGATACGTCCATGGACTAATTGTACTATTTTTATAAACTTTATAAGTACAGTTATAAGTCCAATCACAAGTAGTCATCTCTAAATGAAGATGAGGTCCAGTTGAATTTCCAGTTGATCCCATTAATCCTAACATATCATCTGTAGATACAATTTGACCTTTTCTGAAATATACAGCACGCATATGTCCATATGTGGAAAAGATTAGTTTACCGTTAACATTATGAACAATTTTTACCATATTAGCTCCAGCTGAATCTTGCCCTACATAAATAACTTGACCACTAGCAACTGGATAAATTGGTTCTGATTTGTTAGTACTACCAAAATCAACCCCTAAATGTCTTAATCCCTTATAATCTTGAGTCAAATAACCCTTATTCATTGGTAATCTAAAACCATTAGCTCCCATGATATTAGATACATCGACATCGTCACTTACTTTTGGAGGTACTGCACAAGTTACTCCTAGAACATCATTTGATTTACACCCTTTATTTTTCCAGTATTCTACTTGTTGTTTATAAGTATCAATTTGTTGTTGAATTGTTGGCATTGCTTCACGTAATTGATCACTTTCATATTCAATACGCTCTTGTTCACTTTCTTGCTCTTCAATTAATTTAGCTAATTCTTCTTTTTTGATAGCTAATTGATCTTGTTTTTCTTCGTTAACTTTAATTAGTTCTTCTAACTCTTTCATGATTTGATCGTTGTACTCTGTTAATTGCTCAACAATTGAAGCACGATAAATCATATCAGTAATAGTTTCAGCACCAAATGCATATTCTAAATAAGCATTTTCTCCCTCTGCTAATTGATAATATTCAATTAAACTTTCGCTTTCCGCACTTTTTTGCTTAATTTCTTCGTTACTTTGCTCAATTTCTTCTTCTAATCTAATTATATCTTGCTCTGCTTGTTGAATTTGTTTTTCTAACGCCGCAATATTTTGTTTAATCTCTTTTACTTCTGATTCATTCTTGGCCAATTTACTTTGTTTTTCTTCTAATTCCTTAGTATATTTTGTTACTTGATCTTCATATTCTTTTAAAGTTGTAGCTTCAGCTTTAAAAGGAATAATCATCATGGTAAATAAAGAAATTATTAATACTATTTTAATACTTTTTTTCATACAATCACACCTTTAAATATTTTTTAGAGGCACTAGCACTACCTATCATACCTACTATAATACCAATTAAAGCAACAATAATTGAAGCATAATAGATAAATGGGAACGGTTTAATTAGTTGAATTAGAGGCGTAAATATATAACCAGATGAGAAATCATAAAAATAAGTATAACCAAAGACTATTAACAAGATAGGAATAATTGAACCAAGTAATCCTAAAAACATTCCTTCGATTATAAATGGTGTCTTAATTACAAAATTACTAGACCCAACTAAACGCATGATGCCAATTTCCCTTTGGCGTGAAAAAATAGTTAACTTAATGGTATTTATAATAAGGAAGATAGTAACTAATATTAACGCAATTACGGCTCCGTAAGCAATACGTTCGATCCATTTAAAGGCATTAACCATCTGATCAACCATGCCCTCACCATACTTAACAGTAGAAATGTTGTTAATATTTTGTATTTCCTCAGCTGTTTCTTTTATTTTTTCAATATCTTTAACTTTAATTTGAAAAGTGTCTTTTAAAGGATTATCTTCATCACTCCACTGTCCCATTACAGCATCAAAGATATTTGATTCAGCACGCATTTCATCTTTAATTTCAACTTTACTTTTATATATTGTTTGACTTTGATCTATATTATTAATTTGGGATAATTCGTTTTTAATATTTTCCACATCATCAGAAGTTGCTTGATTATCAACAAAGGCAACAATTGTTAAATCTTGTTCTATTTCTTTAGTAAAATTATCTACATTAGCCGAAATTACCATAGCAACTGCTACTAAAATTAAAGTTATGGTTGAACAAATAATGGAAGCCATACTCAAGCTAAAGTTTTTAAAAACACTGCGAATTCCATCATTTATACTTCGTATTAATATTCTAAACGCTCTCATTGACTTTATACTTTCCTTTCATTTCATCACTAGCTAATACACCGTTATCTAGCAAGATTACTCTTTTTTTCATGCGATTAACAATATCTTTATCATGTGTAACCATAACAATAGTTGTCCCTAGTTCTTGATTAATTTGATTTAAAACCTCCATTATTTCTTTAGATGTCTCAGGATCTAAATTTCCAGTTGGTTCATCACATATAAGAAGTTTTGGACCATTAACCATTGCCCTGGCAATACATACTCTTTGCTGCATACCAGCTGATAATTCATTAGGATAACTACGCATTTTTTCTTTTAATCCAACAAGATCTAGAGCTTTAATAACTCGTGGTTTGATCTCTTTGTTTTTCAATCCCATACTAGTTAGTGGATAAGCTACATTATCATAAACATTTAATTTAGGTAAAAGTTTAAAGTCTTGGAATACAATTCCCAACTTTCTTCTTAATTTATAAACTTTAGAATTTCTAAGTTTGGCAACATCTATGCCACCTACAATTACTTTCCCTTTAGTAGGTTTTTCCTCGCGATATAGCATTTTAATAAGCGTTGATTTACCACAACCAGTTGCGCCAATAATAAATACAAATTCACCTTTATCTATTTCTAAATTTAACCCCGCTGTAGCTGTTACACCATTTTTATAGGTTTTGTAACAGTCTTCAATTTTTATGAACTTCATTTTACCACCTTACTTATTTTAGATAATTATATCAAAAAAAAAGAACTAAATAAATGGTAAATTTGTCCTTTTATTAAGTCATTCAATATTACAAAAAAGGTAAAGTTGGCTTTTTAACACCACCAGCAACTTCGTAGCAATCATTAATAATGAAAAAGGCTTGAGGATCTATTTCTAAAACTAATTCTTTAAAAAGATAATAATCACGATTAGAAACAACACACATAAGCATCTTTCCTTTATGTTGGGTATAGCCCCCTGTTGTTTCTAAAACAGTAACTCCGGCACCTAATTTTTTAATTATTAGTTCTTTAATCTTATGGGTTTGTTTCGTATGAATAAAAAATTGTTTACTACTAGATATACCAATTAAAATTTTATCAACAAGAACACTATTAATATAGATAATCACAATTGCATATAAAACGTTATTAACGCCAAATATAGCTCCACCTAGTAATATTATAATTATATTACTAATAAATCCTGATTTTCCAACAGGAATTTTAGCATATTTATTCATAATAGCAACGACTATATCATTACCACCAGTATTATAACCAACTTTATATATTATGCCACTAGCAAAGCCCATTATAAGAGCGGATACTAAGACTTCTAAATAAATACTATCTAATACTAAGTGTTCATTTAATATTTGCGCAAGAGGAGCTGTCAAAGTAACAAATAAAGGATATATAATAGATCCTAATGCAGATTTAGTTGTTTCTTTAAATCCTAAGGTAAAAAAGCTGATAATAATAAGTAGAATACTAAAAATATAAATATATATATTAGCATCAATTTTAGTTAATGTCTGTAAAATAATCGCTAGACCGGTTGTTCCCCCCGTAACTAAATTATTGGGTTTTAAATACATATTATAGTTTAATGCTAGTAAAAAAGCTCCCCAAAATAAAACTGTTAAACGAAAGATACGATTTTTTTCATTAACTTTTTCAATTAATTTATTAATGTTAAAAAACATAGTATCACCTTGAATAATTATACTATATTATTACCAATTTGCATATAAATTATTCTAGAAGGATGGTGATTTTTATAAACGGAAACTATTATCAAAACCCAACATTTCCTACAGCAGTTAATCCCAATATTGCAAGTAATCAAGTACCTATAAATAACAATTATGAAGCTAATATTGAACCTGTTAATAATACTAATAGTTTATCAATGGAACAAAGTTATATTGAAAATATTTTAAGACTTAATAAAGGAAAAAGAGTGAGAGCTTATGTATCTTTTCCTGATTCGATAGAATGGAAAGACAAAATCTTTTCCGGAATTATTGAGGAAGCAGGAAGAGATCATTTAATAATTAGTGATCCAGCTAATGGGCATTGGTATTTAATCTTAATGATTTATTTAAATTATGTTGATTTTGATGAAAGAATTAATTATAGTCATTCTTATTCCGAAAAAACGTTTTAAAAAAATTCAGAAATTTCTGAATTTTTTTAGTTATATCTAGTCATTAATCTTTCCATAATATTAGGAACCATTTGTTTTTTGCGTGATACTAAATTATCAATATAAATTCCTTGTTTAATGTCTTCTAAATCAAAACTTTCCGCAATTATATCTTTGGCAGAGTCATTGTAGATAACATAAGAGCCATTTTTAATAACATCTGTAACAAACATAACGGCAACCTTATTACCTTGATTAGCTAAAGTATTTAATAGGTTGACATAAGTTTGCATGTCTTTTTCGATATCATCAAAATCCATGGTAAATACTTGAGAAATAGCCATATTTTCTTCGTCGATTTTATAAATTTTTAAATCTTGATTTAATACTTCATCGCAAGTCATTCCTTTAATTGTTGAACCTGCTTTAAACATTTCATAGCCATACGAATCAATGTCTACTTGCGCAATTTGTGCTAATTTAGCGGCTGTTTCTTTGTCTAGTTCAGTAGTAGTAGGAGACTTAAAGATCATTGTATCTGATAAAATAGCCGATAACATTAATCCCGCAATATCTTTTGGAATTGCCACTTTGGCTTCTTCAAATAACTTATTTATTATTGTACAAGTGCAACCAACGGGCATAGCACGAAATGATATAGGAATTGAGGTGCCAATAGTTCCCAAGTTATGATGATCGACTACTTCTAAAATGTTAGCTTCTTCAATTCCCTCAACACTTTGAGATTGTTGATTATGATCTACAAGTATGATGTCTTGTTTTTCATAATTAGAGGTATCTGTAACTTTTAATAAGCCCAAACACTGTCCTTTTCTATTAACTACTGGGTAATTAGTATGACCACATTTGTTAATTTCTTCAACTATCTCGCTACGATAATCATTAATATCAAAAGTAATAGGATGTTCATTAATATTTATAGATTTTGCGTAATTAGCTAATCTTATTTTATTAGAAGTTTGATAAGTATCTAACGGGCTATAAATAATATTGACTTTATTATCTTCAGCCATAGCTATTAAAGAATCATGTAATTTATGGTTCCCCACAACAATTATAAGTTTAATTTGGCTTTCGATAGCTTTTTTTATAATATTAAAACGATTACCAACTATTAATATATGATGAGGATGTAGTTTAACTTTATTAATGAAATCATCACTATTAAAAGCAGCTACTAAAAGTTCTCCAGTAATTGAGTTATCAAACTTTAATATTTCTTGACCATCAATAGTATCTAAAATATTTGAAAATGATGTATCAAGGTGTGTAATGTTACCATTAATTAATTCTTTAGATATTTCTTTTAAAGTAATTAAACCATTTAATTTTTTATTATCGTTAATTAAAGGTAAAGCAGTAATACTTTGTTCCATCATATATCTAAAAGCTTTAGCAATTGGTACTTTAGCATTTAAAACAATATCTTTTTTAAAATCTATATCTCTTACTTGTACTTTAACATCATTTAAATATTTCGGAGCATCAACTTTAAAATAATCTAGAGCATATTTTGTTTCATTATTAATAGTCCCTAAAACTCTAGGTTCACATTCTAAGCCCAACTTATTTTTTAAATAAGCAAGAGCAATACTTGAACATACAGAGTCTGTATCCGGCTTACGATGACCAAATATGTATGTTTTTTTCATTTATTTTCCCTCTTTCACGATAGATATTATAGCATTACTAACTTTTAAGAACAAGCAAAAAACTTATCCAACTTCTACATCACCACAGTCATTATATATTTTTAAAGTTACTTTTGCTAGACGATTGTTTCTAGCAATCTCATTTTGGCCTAAATCTACTTGAGAATCAATGTAAATATCATTAGTATAATCAATAATTATATCTCCTAGATTATTTTCAATACTAGAATCTTTACTAATATTTAAATTTTCTATTTCAATATCACCACAATCAGAGCGCAAATCTATATAATTGGTAAGATTTTTTATTTCGATATCACCTAAGTCACTTTTTATATTAGCATCAGCTATTTTATTTATTTCGATATCGCTACAATCAGCTGTAATATTTGCACTATTAACATCTAAAATTTCTATATCTAAATAATCAGCTTTTAACTCTAAAGAAGCAATTTTATTTATTTTTAAATCTCCATTAGCTGCCTCAATATTAAGTGAAACTTGTGATAGATCACCTATATATATTTTTCCATAATCATTAGTTATATTTATTTTATTAGCAAAATTTGCTGGTATGTAAATAATGATTTTAGCCCCTATTTCGTTAAAACAAAGCCCTTTACAACCATTTTCTTTATAAGATATATCTAAAGTATTGTTAGTATCTTGTAAATTAAGTTCATCTTTACTACCATAAATTTGTAAAGCAATTTGGTTATTATTAGTTTGCTTAATCTCAATATTACTTATTGAACTATTAATGTTGATAGTTGAAAAAACATTTTCGTATTTATTATCTACTATTAAATTTTCTGATATACGATAATTTAAGTTAACTTTAAAAAATGGTAAAGTTATTTTATTAGTTAATAATCCAATAAATAAAATTATTAAACCTACTACTAAAATACTTAATATAATAATAAGTGAAATCACCAGTTTTTTATTTTTCATAGTTTTCTCCTTTTAAGGTAAAAATTAATTTGATTATTTCAAGAATTAAAGCATAAATTATCCAAATTATCCAGGTAATATTCCAAGCCATGGTTATAATACTTATTGTTAAATAGATTATTAAAGTTATTAAAGATAATATGCTATTAATAATTTTTAAAAGAGGATTTTCTTTTTTGTTATTTTCAACTAAATTATCCTTGGCGGGAATTTTAGTTTCCATACAAATTAATATTACCGTAGCTATACCACAAATTAAAATAAAAATAGCTGTAGCTAAAATAGCATCGACTTTGAAAGTTGGTATGCTTACTATAATCCAAATAACGGCAATGAAATATAGAAAAATACCAATTCCTAACCAAATATTACGATTATTCTTTTTGACAGGTGTTTTGCTTGCAAAAATGCTATCATTGTTAATTAAATCATCAGCGGATATTTGGTATAATTTACAAATCGATGCCAGTTTATCGAAATCTGGAGTGCTTTGACTTGTTTCCCATTTAGAAATAGTTTGTCTAGAAACATGCAGTTTTTCAGCAGCTTCTTCTTGGGATAAGTTTTTCTTTTTTCTTAAATCTAATAGTTTTTGACCTAAGCTCATTTTGTCACCTCATACTTAATATATCAATATTTTCAGTTGCAATCTATATTAAACAGCTGGAAATTCGTCAACTAAAGTTAACATCTAGATATAATTAATAAGCAATAATAGCAGACTGTGATATACTTTTATTAGAAGGGAATTAATGATTATGGAAAGTGAAAAAATAATATTAAATGGCCAAGAAATGCTTATTATTACTAAATTAGACGATGATTTAAAAGAAGATTCTTTAATGTTAGAAGATACTATTGACTTAACAGAAGTTCTAGAACAAACTAAGGATTTATCTAACGAAATAATTAATAATGATGGAGCAAATGATTATGAATCGAAAAATTGAAATGGATAATTTCTTAAAATATTATGCTGCTATCTATGAACAAAATCCAAGCTTGCAAATTACTAGCGATACTTTTTATAGTAGTTTAATGAATTATGGTATTACATATGATACTGACGGAAATATTAAAAATTTATTTGATAATTGGATTGATAGATTTAAAAATAGTGATCATTTAAATGTATTTCACTCACAAGCCCAAAAACGTTTTTTACAATTTCAAAGTTATAAAAAGGAATCTTTAAAAACATATAAACTATATTTATCATTTCCAAAAGATAAGATTTATGAAGCTGTTAATATAATTTATGACTTTATTGAAGCTAGTAAAATGACAACTAGTTCCAAAGTTGCCGATATAATTCGTTCTGATTCAATAGTTTTAAGAATGGCAAATAAAGATGAGACAGAAAAATTAATTAATTTTATTAATTCTAATCAATTTTTGACTGCAAATTTTCGACCTACAAACCCTTTTGTAATGCGAAACGGTATAATTGGATATGCATATGATGACATGCTTAGTTTTAATGGTGTAGTATGTAGTGTGTTAAGCTATTACTTCACTCTAAGAAGGAATCAAAATTTATTAAGGAACGTCTCTATTGACGATTTTATTGTGTTTATGCGTTCTTTTTGGCAAAAAATAAGTAATGATAATGAATTTTTTCAAAACTTTCTATTTCAGCAAAATAATTATTATAAAAGATTTAATCATGATATTAATTTAATGATGAAAAATTATAAAGAAGTTATATACTTAATTTCACAAAGTTTAGCAACAGATATGCCATTAGAGGAATATTATCAATTGATCGAAAGTTATAAAAATAATGGGTTTAATGCTAAAGCAGAGTTTGTTTCTAATCAACAAAAAGAAATATTAAATGAATATATTATTTATGCTACTAAAAAATATGGGATAAATGATACCGCAAAATATATTAAGTATTATCTAGAGGGCCATTT
>CALVQP010000042.1 GCA_944358225.1 uncultured Bacilli bacterium | reverse complement strand
TATATTCCAAAGCAGCAATAAGTCTTGTAAATTAAATGTTACTTCATAAACCTGCATTTAGTCTAAAAATTCACGTTTATTTTGCTAAAAAATACTTAAATAGATATAATAAATAAGAAAGGATGGATTAGATGCAAAATTTATTAGAAAAATATGCTACTGTTTTATTAGAAAATTGCTTGAAAATTAAAGAAAATGAGCCATTATTTATATCTTGTCCTATGGAAAGATATGATTTCTTAAGAATTTTAACTAAAAAAGCTTATCAAATGGGGATAAAAGATATTTATTTTGATGTTACTGATAATTATATTAAACACGAACAACTACAAAATTTGCCAATTGAAAATTTACAACAAAATGAGGCTTTTAATGGCAAAGCATTAGGAAAATATGCTTTAAAAAATGCCGCCGTATTACAATTATGTACGGAATATCCAGGGCTAATGAGCGATATAGATTCTAATAAACTTAGAGAAATTAAAAAATGTGCTTATGAAAATTCAGAAACATATTATAAAAAAGCAAAGAGGAATGAATTAGCTTGGTGCATAGCTGCGGTTCCTTCATATGATTGGGCGATAAAATTATTTCCTAAATCCCAAGATCCAGTTTTAGAATTGTGGCATTTAATTTTTAAATTATGTTTTATTGATGAAGAAGACCCCGTTCAAAAATTAACTACTAAAATAGAATTATCTGCTAATAGAGCTCAAAAGATAAATAGCTTAAATATTGATTATTTACACTATCAAAATTCATTAGGGACAAATCTAAAAATAAAGCTACCTATCAATTATATTTTTAATAACATAAAAATGACTTTACAGGATAATCGCGTGATTTGGCCTAATTTACCGAGTGAAGAAATTTACTCTTCGCCATTAAAAACTGGTGTTAATGGGGTTGTTTATTCATCTAAACCGCTTTTATACAATGGGAAAATAATAGAAGATTTTATGTTAGAATTTAAAGATGGTAAAGTTATAAATTACAGTGCTAAAAAAGGTCAAGAAGATTTAAAAAATATCATTGAATTTGATGAGAACTCTTGTTACTTAGGAGAAGTAGCTCTAGTCGAATATGATAGTAGGATATCCCAAGAAAATCGTTTGTTCTACACAACCTTATATGACGAAAATGCTTCATGTCACTTAGCTTTAGGTCAGTCATTTAGCGATAGCATCAAATCAGGAATTACCAAAAGTTTGGATGAATTAGAAAATCTTGGTTTAAATCAGTCAAAAATTCATGTAGATTTTATGATTGGTACTAAAGATTTATGCATAACAGCTTATACGCATGATAACCAACAAATTCCAATTTTTAAAGATGGTAATTTTACTATTTAAAAAATTCTTTAGTTGAAACTAAAGAATTTTTTACTTAATTATCAATGCGTTATTTTCAACATCAATATTAATTGTACTATTAAATTTAATTTTGTCTGTAATAATATTCTTAGCTATTAAAGTTTCCAAATTTCTAGAAACAAAACGTTTAATCGGTCTAGCTCCATAACGTTCATCATAAGAACTTTCAATTATAAATTTTTGGGCTTCATCCGATAAATTAATTTTTATGTGTTTGTCTTTTAATCTATTTTCAATGTCCTTAATAATTTTCTCTAAAATACTATAGACGACATCTTTATTAAGGCTATTAAAAATCACAATTTCATCAATTCTATTGATAAATTCGGGTTTAAAGGTATTTCTAAGTTCTTTTTTCACTAATTCTTGTGCATTATCGGTATTTTCCAAAATATATTGACTACCCAAATTAGAAGTCATAATAATTATTGTATTTTTAAAATCCACCGTTCGTCCTTGTGAATCGGTAATTCGTCCATCATCTAAAATTTGTAACAAAATGTTAAAAACATCTTTATGAGCTTTCTCAATTTCATCAAATAAAACTATACTATAAGGATTACGTCTAACAGCTTCTGTCAATTGACCACCTTCATCATAGCCCACATATCCAGGAGGAGCCCCAACTAAACGAGATACACTATGAGCTTCCATATACTCACTCATATCAATACGCACCATGTGTCTTTCATCATCAAATAATTCATAGGCTAAACTTCGTGCAACCTCGGTTTTACCAACTCCCGTTGGCCCTAAAAAGATAAAAGAGCCAATTGGACGGTTAGGGTCCTTAATTCCACTACGAGCACGAATAATAGCTTCGCTAACTAAAGTTAAAGCTTCATCTTGACCCTTTACACGTTTATTTAAATTATCTTTAAGATGCAGTAATTTTTCCTTTTCACCACTTACCAGTTTTTTAATAGGAATATTAGTCCACTTCGAAATAATAGCAGCAATATCTTCATCATCAACTACGTCGCTTAAAATTTTAGACTTATTATTAATTTTTAATTTTTCCAATTCCTCAGTAAGTTTAGGAATAACACCGTGTTGTAATTTTGCGGCATTTTCCAAATCATAGCTTGCTTCAGCTATTTCTAGTTGATGTTTAGCAAGTTCCAATTCTTCCTTTTTCTTATTTATAGAAACGCTAAGATTTTTTTCGTCTTGCCACTCTTTTTGTAATTTTTGCTCCTTTTGCTGAAGGTTTGAAATTTCTTTGTCTAATTCTAAAACTCGTGCTTTACTAATTTCATCTTTTTCCTTTTTTAAAGCCTCTTTTTCGATTTGCAAACGCATAATTTTTTTTGTTAAAATATCAAGATCAACTGGAACAGATTCCATTTGAACTTTAATTGTAGCGCAGGCTTCATCAATTAAATCAATAGCTTTATCAGGTAAATAACGATTTGTTATGTAACGATCAGATAAAGTAGCCGCAGCAACTAAAGCTTTATCCTTAATAGTTACTCCGTGAAAGACTTCAAAACGAGATTTCAAACCACGCAAAATAGTGATAGTGTCTAAGACATTGGGTTCACTAACAAGTATTTTTTGAAAACGTCTTTCCAAAGCACTATCTTTTTCTATAAATTTACGATATTCATTTAAAGTAGTAGCTCCAATGCAATGTATTTCCCCACGTGCTAACATAGGTTTTAACATATTTCCGGCATCCATAGCACCATCCATAGCTCCAGCTCCGACAATCATGTGAATTTCATCAATAAACATAATAATATTTCCATCAGAATTTTTAATTTCTTTCAATACAGCTTTTAGACGTTCCTCAAATTCTCCACGATACTTTGCTCCAGCTATTAAAGCCGTAACGTCAAGTTCCCAAATTGTTTTGTTTTTTAAGCTATTAGGTACGTCTCCCTTGTTAATGCGCTGAGCCAAGCCTTCCACAACAGCGGTTTTTCCAACACCAGCTTCTCCAATTAACACTGGATTATTTTTGCTTTTTCGCGCTAAAATACGACTTATATTACGAATCTCCTCATCACGACCAATAATAGGATCGCTCTTGGAATCCTTAACATATTTTGTAATATCGCGTCCGTATTTTTCTAAAACATTTTCTTTTTCTTCATTTTGATTAAACATATAACATCCCTCCTTTTTATACGTTTATTATACCACTTTATTAGCACAAGTCAATGTTGAGTGCTAAATTTGACAAAATTATTAAAGAACTATATAATTAGATCAGAAAAAGGATCGATGCGATATGGATAATTATTTTGACCAACAAATAAAACAAAAAGAAGCTCAACTGCAACAAATTTTGCAAAAAATGGAACTTCTTTTTGGTAAATATGTTCCCGTAGAAAAAGATATATTTACGAGGGGAATAGAAATTCAAAAACATATTATAGAAGTTGAGGAAAAAATAGCTAATTTAGAAAAAACTTTGCAAGATACTTCGCAAAAATTAGCTAATATTCTGGATGAATATAATCTACTTGATCCTAGTGAAGATAACTATCTTCAAAAACATAATCAGTTAATACAAAAAAGATCAGAATTATTACAGTTACAAGGTATAAAAGAAAAAGAACTTAATTCCCTTAAATCCATACTTCATACTAAAACAGACCAGAAAAATATGCTTAATAAAAGAGTTATAAATATTGGCAATAATTTTACCAAAGAAGAATATGAAGAGTACAAAAAATTATACAATAATTATTCTCAAACTTATAAAGAGCAAGAAAAATTGAAAATAGAACAAAAACGAGCTTCTAAATCGAAAAGTGAATTTATGTTCAAGGACAAACCTCCTAAAAGCAATCAAAATGATTCTCAGCCTACTATTACCTTGAATGAAGAAGATTACCGAAACACTGATCCCACACGAACATCAAAACCTAAACGTCATAAAATAACAGCTGTTAAAGATTTTGTTATCAAAGGTGCTCACAACGCCAAAGATTTAGGGATTAAAGCCGGAAAAACTATTATTGATCATCGCAAACAAATTATTGCTGGAGTTGCTATAATTGCTCTTGCTGGTTTAACTGTAAGCAGCGTTGTACATGGTGGTCCAATTATCCCGTTAGCCAGAGTCATATCTTCATTGTGGCATCCACTTCATAAAGTACCAGGAATTGGAGCTATGCTAGGAGATAGACTTCATTCAATAAACACATGGCTGTTAGGCAACTTAAATGTAACAGATTTAAAATACGTTGAAGCAAGTGGGGAATGGTTTGTAAATGGAGAAGTAATTAATCAAATAACAATGTTAGAAAATGTTTTAGCTCACATTGGGACAATCGCCGCTGCTGTTGGAGCAGGTTATGCCATTTATGTAGGCGGTAAAAAACTTTATTTAAAGGCTGTTGAAAAAGGTTATGCGCAAAAAATAAAAGATAAACTAAAACAAGTTTTAGAAAAATTCAAGAAAAAAGAGAGTGAGGATAAAACTCAATCCTTACCAAGCACGCCGCAATTGTCATCATCTACACCTGAAGGATCCGCTGGAGAAATTCCGAGTCTAGAAACAACATCTAATTTAACAACATCACCATCTAATAATCTAGATAAATTATCTTGGATATTGGCCAACTCAAATGAGCAACAGACTACCGATCTGATCAATGCCATTAATAATAAAGCAATTGGAATTAATGATCCTTTATATGAACAATTATTTATTAATGCTAATAATCCCGAAGAAATAGCTCTATTAAAACAACTTGCTGAAGAAGAATACAATCGTAAATTTCTAGAAGGAGGACGTCATTTATGAGTAGTGGTAAAGTAGTAACTTTAGATGATAAAGACAAATATTTAATACTATTAAAAACAGAACATGAACAGCAAATATTTTATTATACTAACAAATTAGATGAATCAGAAAATGCTACCAACGAGTATGAAATATTTGTGGAAGTAAAAGGACCTGATGGCGTATACTTAGAAGAAGTAACTGATGTTAATTTAAAAAATTTTTTAGAAGTTTCTTTCAGTGTTGAGCTAAATGAATTAGTAGAAGAACTAAATTAATAAAAAATCTAAGGAGATAATAAAGAACTTAAAATTGATGTAAACCTCATTTAGGGAACATTACAAAATAGTTCTTTTTTTAATATCTACTCTTAGAGGACCATTTTAAAATACAGTTACTTGTTTTCTACTTAGGAAATTTAATCATAAAAAAAATTCTCCGACATATATTGTTTTGGAGGATAATATATGATGAAACATTATAGTAATGGATTAACGCAAGAAGAAGTCATAACATCTCGTAAATTACATGGTACTAATAAAATAACTGATAAGAAACAAGAGGGATTCTTACACTTATTAATCGAATCTCTTGGGGATCCCATTATTAAAATATTGCTCATTGCTCTAGCCATAAAGATTGTCTTTTTGTTTCAAGATTTTGATTGGTTTGAAACTCTAGGAATACTAATCGCAATTTTTCTTGCCTCATTTATATCTAGTATTAGTGAATATGGCAGCGAGCAAGCTTTTAAACGTTTGCAAGAAGAAAGTGAAAAAAGCCATTGTAAAGTTTTACGAGATGGGAAAATACTAGAAATTCCTTTAGATGATATCGTTGTCGACGACATTATCATTTTAACATTGGGAGACAAAATACCCGCCGATGGCAAAATTGTATCAGGAAAGATTGAGGTTGATGAATCCCTTTTAAATGGTGAAACCAAAGAAATAGAAAAAACACCCACGCAAAACATCCACCTTTTAAGGGGAAGTGTAGTTGTTGAAGGTGAGGGCAAACTATTAGTTGAAAAAGTAGGGGACAAAACCGTTTATGGTAGCTTAGCTCAAGAAATTCAAGAAAAACAACCCGATAGTCCTTTAAAAATCAAATTAAGAGGATTAGCTAAAATAATTAGCATAATGGGTTACATCGGGGCAGGTTTAGTAACAATATCCTACCTATTTTCCAAAATAGTAATTGCCAATAACTTTGAACTTAATGCCATAATAAACACTCTAACCAATGCTACCTTAATGATGGAATACTTAATTTATGCTCTAACTTTAAGTGTTACTATCATTGTTGTAGCTGTACCCGAAGGTCTTCCGATGATGATTACGTTAGTATTATCTTCAAATATGAAACGAATGCTAAAAAACAACGTTTTAGTAAAAAAACTAGTTGGAATTGAAACAGCAGGCAGTCTAAATCTACTTCTTACTGACAAAACCGGCACTATTACCAAAGGCAAATTGGAAGTAACATCTTTTTATACAGGGGATTTAAAAAGATACACCTCATATTTACAAATAAACAAATATCCAAAATTATCTGCATTAGTCGATATGTCCATGTGCTTAAATAATCAAAGTATGATCGATGAAAATAAAAATATCATCGGAGGAAATATTACTGATAGAGCGTTACTAAACTTTTGTCAAAAAAAGATAACTAATGTCAAAATAATTCAAAAAATTCCTTTTAATAGCACTAATAAATATGCTTTAACGGTAGTTCAACTAGATAAAAAAATAACTCTAATTAAAGGCGCTTTTGAAAAGATTTTGCCATATTGTAAATATTATTATAATGAACAAGGACAAAAAAAGGTATTATTAAATACCAAAAATATTGAAAATAAAATTGAACAAGAAACAAAAAAAGGAATTCGCGTTTTACTTTTTGCGATTAATGATAATTTTGAGAAAGAAAGCTTTAAAGATTTAACATTACTTGGATTTGTGCTAATAAAAGATGAAATAAGACCTGAAGCGATTGCCGGCTTAGAATTGGTAAAAAAAGCCCACATTGACACAATTATGATTACCGGCGATTCCAAACAAACAGCTTATAGTATTGGAAAAGAAATAAAACTTATAACAAGTTCCAAAGATTTAATACTAACCAGCAACGATTTAAAAGAATTAAGTGATGAACAACTAAAAAAAATACTACCCAATATTAAGATAATTGCTCGAGCTTTACCAAGTGATAAAAGCCGGTTAGTAAAAATAGCCCAAGAAAAAAATTTGGTAGTTGGCATGACGGGTGATGGGGTAAATGATGCTCCGGCTTTAAAAAAATGCGATGTTGGTTTTGCAATGGGAAGTGGTACCGAAGTGGCAAAGGCTGCGGCTGATATTGTCATCTTAGATGATAATATTCTTTCTATAAGTAAGGCGGTTCTTTTCGGCAGAACTATTTTTAAAAGTATTCGTAAATTTATCATATTCCAATTAACAGTAAATATATGTGCTGTTTTGATATCTGTTGTTGGACCATTTATAGGAATAGATACGCCTATTACAATTATGCAAATGCTATGGATTAATATGATAATGGATACGTTAGCAGGAGTTGCTTTTTCATATGAGCCTCCGGTATTAGAATACATGGATGAATTACCCAAACAAAAAAAAGAACATATAATAAATAGATATATGTATCATGAAATTTTAATTACAGGATTATACTCAGCAATATTATGTATTGTATTCTTAAAATTGCCTTTTTTCAAAAACTTTATTCGTCTAGGTGAAAACTATCAATATTTTATGACAGCGTATTTTGCACTTTTCATTTTTTTAAGTATTTTCAATGCTTTTAACGCACGTACGCAAAGATTAAATTTATTATCTAATATCACCAAAAATAAAGTTTTTCTCATAATATTTATTTTCATAATATTTATTCAATTATACTTAATATATTTTGGTGGGGATTTATTTCGTACTTATGGGTTAAATATTAAAGAACTATTTATAGTTATTTTCTTAGCTCTAACCGTAATTCCGCTAGATTTTATCCGTAAATTAATTTTTAAGAAAAAATATGCTAACTACAATGTTTAACTCATAATCTTAATAATAGCAAAAATAATGATAAGTATTAAAACAATCAAAATAAAGATTACAGGGATGATGATATTAGTATCCTTGTTTTTATTTTTATATTTTTCAATGGTTTTAGTATAGTGCGCTAGATTCTTAGGATCCAAAATGCCATTGGAAATACTAGTCTCTTTACTAGAATTATCATTATTAATAACGTTTGTTAAAAGACTACCGCAAACAGGACACTTATTTTGGGGCGCAATAATATTAGTTTTACATCTAGGACATTGCATATTTTCACCTACCTTGATTATTACAAAATAATTATAATAAAAAAAATATTAAAAATCTATTTTTTCATGTTATTATTATGGATTAATATGACGAATATTTTATACTTTAGCGAGAATAATATAAAAAGGTGGATAATATGTACATATTAACTATATTTTTAAGTTACTCTTTTTTTGGTTTTATTTTTGAAACTATAGTATCATTAGTAACCGGCGGAAAATTAAATAGTGGCATTATGTTTGGACCATGGACGCCAATTTATGGTTTCGGTGTTTTAATTATGTTATTTTTAAAAAAGCAACTAAAAAAGTTAAATTTGAAAAAATATCAAGAAATAATTGTTTTCTTTCTAAGTATTGTCGTTATTTTGTCATTATTAGAACAAACAGGCGGAATGCTTCTTGATAAAGTTTTTCATAAAACACTTTGGGATTATAGTAATTTGAAATTTCATATAACAAAATATATTGCTTTAGAAATCTCTTTGGGATGGGGATTAGGAGCTATTATAATAGGGTACATCATTCATCCTAAATTAAAAAAATATTTTCAAAAAATGCCTTTTGTGATTACGGCAATAGCAGCACTTATTTTTAGTATAGACGCAATTATTACTTTTTTGAAATATGTCTAGACTTTAGCACACTTCTGGAACAACTTCTTTCATAAGATATTTTGAAAGGAGTTATTTTATGTTGTTTGAAAGTAATAGTTTTGATAACTATGGAATGGATCTAACTTATTTAAACATTCCTCTAAAACATGTTACTAAGGAAAATCAAAATAATCTATATAATAAAACAGAAGGTTTTGAAAAAGGTAATATGTTTAAAAATGAGTACTCACCATATAAAAATTACACAATAAAAAGATTTATACCAAAAAATAGAAAGGAAGAATTAGAATTAACAATCTTTGAACTCGATTTTGCTTTAAATGATCTTAATTTATATTTAGATCTTCATCCTGAAGATACGCAATTATTTAATATTTTTACTAAATATAATCATGAAGCGAGATTATTAAAGGAAGAATATGCCAAAAATTACGCTCCGTTATGTTTGAGTGATGTTTCAAAAGCCCAATATAATTGGTCTAACGATCCATGGCCATGGGAAAAGGGAGGTAATTTAGATGTTTAAATATGAAAAAAAACTTAATTATCCAGTTAATATAAAGAAAAAGGATTTAAAAATGGCCAAATATCTGGTTACACAATTTGGTGGTGCAAATGGTGAGCTCGCAGCAGCTTTAAGGTATTTTTCCCAAAAGTTTACAATGCCTGATGAAAAAGGGAAAGCTCTACTAAACGATATAGCTACCGAGGAATTTGGTCATTGTGAAATGATTTGCAGTATGATCTATCAATTGACCAAAAACGCTACTATTGAAGAATTAGAAAATAGTGGCTTGGGCACTAAATTTGTAGAACATGGTAAGGCGCTATATCCTACTGATTCTAATGGTGTGCCATTTACGGCAGCTTATTTTAATGCAACAAGTGATGTTTTAGCCGATTTATCTGAAAATATGGCGGCAGAACAAAAAGCACGTGCCACTTATGAAAATTTGATAGACATAGCTGATGATAAAGATGTAATTGATGTTTTATTATTTTTACGTCAAAGAGAAGTTGTTCATTTCAATAGATTTAAAGAGTTATATAATTATTACCAAAAACAGGGGATACAATATTAAAACCTTCTGTTTTTTTATTCGTTTTTGTTGTATATTTATTATTAATTAGTAGGTGTTTTTGTTATAGAGTGGTGACATACTATAATGTACAATGATAAAACATCAACCATTAAATGTTCAAGTTAAACTTATCGTTAATACAATTTATAAAAAAGTACATTTTGATATAAATAAAACGACATAAAGTTATTATAATTTGACTAAAATAATAAAAAAAGCATTTATATCTCTTGACTTAGTTAAATATTGATGGTATATTTAGACATGTCCAGAGAGAAATGGGCGATTAGCTCAGTTGGTTAGAGCACCTGCCTTACAAGCAGGGGGTCGTAGGTTCGAGTCCTACATCGCCCACCATTTTTTTGCCGACATAGCGTAACTGGCAGCGCAACTGACTTGTAATCAGTAGGTTGGGGGTTCGACTCCCTCTGTCG
>CALVQP010000041.1 GCA_944358225.1 uncultured Bacilli bacterium | reverse complement strand
TACTTCAATCATCTTATTTTCCATTATATTCACCTCTACACATAATAAATAAATTTATCCTGATTTTTCTTAAATACCAATAAACCTATAAATAAAGTAACCCCTGCTACAAAAGCACAAGCAACAAATGATAATATACTTGGTGTTTGATGATATAAAATTATGTTTCTGGCAAAATTTATAAATTGATATAAAGGATTTAATTTAAAAATTTTTATAAATCCTGAAGTAATCATATTAATATCATACATAATTGGAGTTAAATAATTCCATATCATAATTATAATACCATAAATATAAAACATATCTCTTAAGAAAACCGAAACAGTAGATAATATTAAACCAATACCTAAAGTGAACATAAATAAACAAATAAATACAAATGGCAAGAAGATATGCTGCCAACATAGACCAGTTCCAGTTGCAATAATTACAACATATAATGGTATCAACGTTAAAAGAAAATTAATTCCTACAAATAGACATTTAGATAAAGGAAATATATATTTTGGAATATAAACCTTATTTATTAACGAAAAATTAGCAACTACTGATGACATTGATAAATTGGATGCCTCACTAAAATAATTGAACATAACTAAACCAATTAATAAATAAGCTAAATAACTTACACCAGGCACACTAAATTTAAAAATATTAGAAAAAACTATGGCCATTACAAGCATCATCAAAACCGGATTTAACAAACTCCATAAAATACCTAAGACGCTTCTTTTATACTTCACTTTAAAGTCTCTTGAAACTAATTGATATAACAAAAATTGATATTTTCTAAAATTAGTCCATAAATTTTTGATAAACATATTAATATCTCCTCTTTTTCTTTAATTATTATACCATAGTCCAATAAAAATATAAAACTATATATATTTTGGAATAAACATGACATAAATATCATAAAAAAAGAACATTTATTATTTTAAACATTCTTTTCAAAAATAGCTAGAAGAACAAATTTACCAAGTTTAAAAACCCCTTTTAATCTTTTAGGTTCTTTAACCATTCGATATAACCACTCTAATTTTAATGATTGAATTATTTTAGGGGCTCTAGAAATATTCCCACTTATTACATCAAAACTACCACCTACGGGCATCCAAACTTTAACAGATGAAATATGTTTCATATTTTTAATAATAAAATCTTCTTGTAAAGGACTTCCTAAAGCTACAAATAATATTTCAGTCTTTGTTTTTTTTATATCTTCTAAAACTTTACTTTGATCTCCATAACCTGATGAAGTTCCCACTATATTAATACTAGGATATTTTTTTTCTAATTCTTTTTTAGCTTTTTTTGCTACCCCCTCTTTTGCCCCATATAAATAGATTCTACGTTTATCTTTATTTGAAGCTTCACAAAGCGCTAGCATTAAATCTATTCCAGCAATTCGTTTATTTATATTTCCTCCTCTTAGTTTTGAAACTAAAACTACTCCTTCACCATCAGGAATTTGAATTAACTGTTCATTAAAAATATTTCTCTTTTCCACACTTTTATAATGATCTAAAACTATTAAAGGATTTACATTTACAATAAATGTTGGTGTTTTTAAATTCATACATTTATTTACAATATCTTCTTTACTATCTAAAGACACATCAAATCCTAAAATTCTTTCTTTATTTTCTCTATTCTTTTTTACACGCACTTCATTAATTAAAACACTAAGTATTACGGTAATTGCCATAATCATATTTATGGAATTTAAAATATTACCACTAAAATACGCCGACAATAATACAAAAACCACCCCAAATAACATTGACACATTTTGAACATTAAATTTATTATGTATATCAAATAAAATTTTAATACTAATATACATCACTGCTCCAAAATAGAAACCCAAAAATATAATACAGCCAAAGATTCCTACACTATAAAACTGCATAATGTAGTCTTTTTCAATATTAAATACATTCATGACTCTTACATAAGTTAAGCCAAAAAGATTATCTAAGCTATTATTATTAACTTCTTTTAATCTTTTTATCATGGCTTGTTCCATATATCTAGCATTACCAGTTAACTCTACATTTTTAGTGCTAATATCATTCCAAAACTCTAAATCATATTCATACGGATAAGAATTTAAATAAAACTTTGGATCAACTTTTTTTTCTATTAATTTATTTTCTAATTCTGATCTATATATATTTTGATCCTGAGTCTCTTCCATCTTTTGCATGAAACTTAAATCTTTATTATTATAAATAGCATCATAGTATATCTGTCGCATTTTTAAAGGACTAAAAGGTATAATTATAAAAATACTTATAATAAATATTGCATTTATAATATAAAAAACATAATTCTTTTTTTGTTTAAAACTAATAATAAAATAAATAATACTTAATACTAAAAGTTCTATAATAGTACCATATACTGCTAAACGATTTCCAATTAACAACATTGCTAATATTATTAAAGCCTCCAATATATAATTACTTATCTTTTTTCTTTGATAAGCTTCACTTGTTATTACTGGCAGGTAGAGCAAAAATAAAGCTACTATTTGATTAGACATATCAAAAAAACCTTTAGAAGAGCCATATCTAAAATCATATTTTTCTAAAGTAAACCATTTATAAAAAGGAATACTTGTATTATCAAAATTATATGCTGTATAAGATATAGCCAAAACATCAGAGACAATTATTGATAAGCTCATAAATAAAACAATAATTTTAATACATCTTTGTAAATTTAAATATCTAATATTTAGTTTATAAATTATATAAAATAAAAATATATTAGTTATCATTTTATAAAAATATAATAATTCGTTAATTAAAGAATAATTTAAATTATCTGGTAGAAAAGATTTAAAATGCAAAGCATTAATATGATGTCCAAATATATATGCTAGTAATAAGACTGCATACAAAATAAATAATTTTCGTTCTTTTTTATTACTTTCTTTTACAATAATTATTCCAAATAAAATACTAATAAAAAGAGCCCTTATTAATGTTGATAGCGAATTATAAAAAACATGTAAATCTAAAATAATAGAAAAACAGAAAAAAACTAAAAATAAATTCATCAAAACAGTTTTCAAATTTATTTTAGTTTTTTTCATAATTTAGTTCATTCCTTTCAAAAACTTTTTAATCAATATTTCTCTATTAGCATTATATCATTGTTTTAACCTTTTATAAATTATATATTTTTAGACATCTAATTTTAATTTGCAACCAAAATTAAAGTAACCAAAAAACTGGTTACTTAAGCTTTTTATTTTTCTTATGAGAATGATCAAATAAAATATCCGTTTTTAAAACAAAGAATAACAACATAATCATTAAGGCAATATACATTACAATAGCTATCTGATTATCTCCTAAAACATAAAAAATTGATACCGCAGCAAAAATAATATTAATTGCGTAAATAATTAAAATAGTTTTCCTTTGGGAAAATTTCATTTTTAAAAATTGATGATGAAAATGTTCCTTATCAGCTTTCATTATCTTTTCGCCTTTTAAAAGTCTTCTAATAATTGCTAATATAACATCAAATATAGGGATGGCTAAAATCAAAAGCGGAACTACTAATGATGTAATCGTTGTTCCCTTAAAACCTAATAAAGAAATCACGGCAATAATAAATCCCAGAAATTGACTACCGCTGTCTCCCATAAATATTGTAGCTGGGGGAAAATTATAAGCTAAAAATCCTAATGTAGACCCTAGCATTACTAAGGATAATATAACATCTAAACCATCTAAATTATTTAAAATTCCGGCAATGACGGCTATTGTTGCAAAATAAATACAAGATATTCCACTAGCTAAACCATCTAAGCCATCAATTAAATTCATGGCATTAGTTATAGCCACAATAACAATAATAGTGACAATATAATTAATTGGCTCTACAAAAGTTAGATTCAACCCAAAAAAAGATATATTATTCAAAACTATATTTCCATAAAATGTCGTAATACAAGCAGCTATAATTTGAACAATTAATTTATATCGCGCTTTAATTGGAGAAATATCATCAAAAATACCCATTAAAACAATTACAAAACTGGCAATTAAAATTGATAACATTCTCACCGAACCATTAGCAAACAACATATAACCTACTAAAAAAGCTAAAAATATGCCAACACCACCCAATCTTGGCATAGGCTTTTTATGAACTTTTCGTTCGTTTGGATAATCCATCGCATTTACATGTAGGGCAACTTTTTTTATTATCGGCATTAATATAACCGCTGTAATAAAAGTTACTATAATAATCAAAAACAAATTATGCCCGTTAATATCTAAACTCATACTGCATCTCCTAAAGGTATTATACACTAAATCCCTTAATTTATCATTAAAAAAAGAAGACTAAGCTCCTTTATATTATAAATATCTAACAATCGTAAAGATAATAAGTAGTCCTACTAACATACCAACTAAAAATTTCCAAATATATTTCATCCATTCTTTGTAAGAAATATTTAAATAAGCAAGACCCATCATTAAAATAGCACTAGTTGGCACAAAGAATCCAGCAAAACCATGCATAGCATTCATAATAATTCCCATTAATGCTGATTGATTATCAGCTAAAGATGCAAAGTAACTTCCTAAACTATAAGCTGCAAAATCTAAATCAACACTAAATACTGAAGCAATAAATGATGCTAAAGATCCTAAATATATATTGAAATCTTTCATTAATCCCATTATCCAGTCAACAATTGTTGGTACAAATGGATTCCAAACTGTAATAATAAATACAGCATATACCATTACAAGAATGATTACCAAACGAGACATTTTTTTAGCCCCAGTTATGAAACTTTCAATTAAATCATCAAATTTAACTTTATACATTAATGCAATTATTAAAGATGCAATAATTAAAATAATTTGAATATTAAATAAGTCCCATAATCCTAAAGCTTTAACAATACCTATTTCCTCAGTTCCTAAGATATAAGAGAAAATAGCATGATCTCCAATTTTTAAACCTAATAACCAATTATGAAAATCTTCAAATATAGTTATGTTAAATGAAGTACTCCAAGCCACAAAACCTAAAATAACTAACACAAATACAAAAAGTAATACAACTACCAAAGGCCATGATTTTACTTTTTTATCATTCTTTTTAGATTTTGAAGTTGACTTTTCTTCAATCATTAATTCAAATTTATCTTCACAAACTTCTTTTTTCTTAGATTTTAAAACTTCCTTTGTGTGTAATAAATTAAAGAAATTAAATAATACATAAGCAAGTACAAAAATAGCTACTTTAGTAATAATTTCCGATGTGAAATCCATTGTAAAATAAGAATTAATATAATTATAAGCATATGGACTAAATGTTGCTCCAATACGACCAATTAAAATAGATCCAAATGTTGTACAAATAGCTGTAATTTTGTCCATCTTTAAATTTAAAATAATTGTAATTAAAAATGGTACAAAAATTAATAATACGTATAAATCACTTATAATTGATCCTAGACCAGCTAAAATAAATGATGTTATTAAAATAAATGGTATTTCTTTACCTTTAAGTTTAGCTACAATCTTTTCTACTAAACTTTTATAACCTGAAGTGACACTAAGCAACCCATAAAAGCCACCTAATACAAGTAAAAAAGTCACTTGATATAGCATTGTACTTAATGAATAAACACCAGAAGCAAATAAATTAGCAATACCCAATCTAGATATTTCGCCTACGTACATTTCTGTACCAGTATATTGACTAACTGGTATTATCCAAGTTAACAATGCTGTAAATAGTATAGCAATACCAATAATTTTAAACAAATCATGCTTTTTAATGCTTTTTTTCATAATACCTTCCTCCCTCACTCACATTATACCACAAAATAAGCATCTGCAAAGAATTTCTTTGTGAAAATTACTTCACATATTTCTAAATAAAAAAACTCATTATCTTAAAGATAATAAGCCACTATTCTATTTGCTTTTCATTGTCGGGAATAATAATACATCTCTAATCGAATCTTGTTCTAAAAAGAACATCATTAAACGATCTATCCCATAACCTATTCCACCAGCTGGAGGCATACCGTATTCTAATGCTTCGATAAAATCCATATCAATATCATTAGCCTCATCATTACCTAACTCTTTTTCTTTTAATTGATTTTCAAATCTCTCTAATTGATCATCAGGATCATTAAGTTCCGTATAAGCATTAGCAAACTCTTTTCCACTTATAAATAACTCAAAACGATCTACAAATCTTGGATCTTCTTCATTCTTCTTGGTAAGAGGTGATATTTCTATTGGATGACCATATAAAAATGTCGGTTCAATTAAAGTTTCTTCAACATATTTTTCAAAAAATAAATTAATTATATGTCCTACTGTTTTTTCATGTTCTAAAACTTCAATACGATGCTCTTCTGCCAAAGATAAAGCTTCTTCTAAAGTAAAATTTTCTTTAAAATCTATTCCCACTTTTTCTTTAATAGCCTCTACCATACTCACTCGCTTAAAAGGTTCAGCTAAAGAAATTTCATATCCTCCAAAATTAAAAGTCATTTTATTAAAGACATCTTTGGCAATAGTACGAAACATATTTTCTGTTAAATCCATCATATCTTCTAAATCTGCATAAGCCAAATAAGCTTCCATCAAAGTAAATTCCGGATTATGGCGAGGATCCATTCCCTCATTACGAAAAACTCGTCCTATTTCATAAACAGCTTCCATCCCACCTACTAACAATCTTTTTAATGGCAACTCCAAAGCTATTCGCAAATACATATCTAAGTTTTGCGTATTATGATGCGTTATAAATGGTCTTGCCGAAGCACCTGTTAATAATGTTGATAAAATTGGAGTCTCAACTTCACAAAAACCTTGATTATCCATATATTTTCTGATCGTACTAATAATTTTTGGACGCATAAAAGCTACTTTTTTAGCCTCATCATTAACCATTAAATCAACATAACGTCTTCTATATCGTTCTTCAATATCAGTAAGTCCATGAAATTTTTCTGGTAAAGGACGTAAAGATTTAACTAAGTGCGTATACTCCAAACACTTCAAAGTGACTTCACCAGTCTTAGTCTTCATCACCTTACCACGCACACCTACGATATCTCCAATATCTGCAGTTTTAAATAAAGAATAACTTTCTTCGCCTATATCATTAATCGAAATATATATTTGAATACTACCTGTTTTATCTTTAATTGTAAAAAATGAAGCCTTACCCATCTTTCGAATAAACATAATGCGTCCCGCAACTGTGGCCTCATCATGCATTTTTTCAAATTCATCATGTTCAACATCTTGATATTTTTCTTTTAAATCCAAAGCAAAAGCATCTCTTTTAAACTTTTTACCAAAGGGATCTATACCTAACTCTTTTAAATTCTTAGCTTTTTGTCTTCTTACTAATTCTTGCTCTGTAAACTCACGCATAAAATCACTCCAACTTTTCTTTAGTATAACTTTTTTATAACTTTTTTGCAATTTATTTATACAACTTAATTAAAGTCTTTTCTTTTCTCAAATTTTCATAATTCAAAACTTCATCAACAAAGTCTAATATTTTTTTTATTTCCTCATCTTCTTTACTATAAAGATCTAATAAATATTGCGGAATACTTTTATAATAATTCCTTACAGTTTCATATTGACTATAAACTTGACCAAATAATAAGTTTTTTTCATAATATAAAGAAGTTACAGCCTGTTGAAACTTAAGCTCTTCTAACATATCATTTAATCCGTATTTACGAGCATGTAGATATAAATATTTTATATAATTCAAATGCGGATCAACTCTTAAAATCTCTTTTCTAACATTATCTTTAATCTGTATTATTTGAATTAAATCATTCGCTCTAACAGACTTCACTGCACTTTTTTCGTGATTAGTATCAAGCTCAAAAATTTCTAAAAATTCTGAATTTTCTTTTTTATCTACTTTTTTATAAACCTCATCAGTTTTACCACATATTGCCTTACTTTCAAAAGTGCCTAAGATCGAAAATTGATTATTTTGATCAACTCCAACAATATCACCATCCCAATACACAGCTCTATCTGATGTTAATACTTTTGTTAATTTTTCTTCTTCATATCCTACTTCTTTTTTTAAAAATTTATAACCATTTTGAACATACATTAATTCATAAAATATTATCATCTTATCATCAAAAAAAACGTAATACTTTTTTTCTTTTTCTTCTAAAACGAATATATTATCAATTTCTAAACTTTGAGAGTATTTGCTTACATCATCAAATATATAAAAGATAGTATTATAATCCTTTAGATCTACTTCTCGTATATTAACACTCACAATATCAAACCTTTCAAACTTAGTAAATTCATCAAACATTTTCCATTTATTATACACATCTAAATACACTAATGCAATTATTTTTAAACACTTAAAAAGAGCTTAAGCAGCTCTATTTTCTCTATAGCGATCTTTCGGATCTAAAATTTTCTTGCGTAGTCGAATAACCGCCGGAGTAATTTCTACATACTCATCATCTTCAATAAATTCTAGCGCTTCTTCTAAGGTAAAAGTTTTTGGCTTAACTAACGCTATAGCATCATCGCTTCCACTTGCACGTGTATTAGTTAATTGTTTATTTTTACATGGATTAACATTTAAATCATTATCTCGATTGTTAATACCAACTATCATGCCAATATATACATCAGTTGCTGGCTCTACAATTAAAGTTCCTCGATCTTGTAAATTAAATAACGAGTATCCTAATGTTTTACCATTTTCCATTGAAACTAGTACACCATTTTTACGGCCATTAATTACTCCTACATATGGCTTATAAGAATCATAACTACGAAGCATAATACCTTCACCTTTGGTATTCGTTATAAATGCACTACGGTAACCAATTAATCCTCTAGTTGGGGCACTAAATTCCATATGTGTATAATTATCATCAGTATTACTCATGCTCATTAAAATCGCTTTACGTTCTTGTAAATCATTAATTACCGTTCCACTATATTCCTCAGGACAATTAATTATAACATTCTCAAATGGTTCTGATTTAACTCCATCAATTTCTTTAAATAGTACTTCTGGTTTCGAAACTGATAACTCATACCCCTCACGACGCATATTTTCTAATAACACTGATAAATGTAATTCACCACGTCCTGAGACTTTAAAACCATCAGATCCTGGTAATTCTTCTACTTCCAATCCCACATTTGTTTCTAATTCTCTATCCAAACGATCTTTAATGTGTCTACTTGTCAAAAATTTCCCGCTTTGACCTGCAAAAGGAGAATTATTAACTAAAAAATTCATCGACAAAGTTGGCTTTTCAATTACAATAGGATCCATAGGTTCTATAATTCCTTGCGCACAAACAGTATCACCAATAGAAATATCAGAGCATCCAGCAATAGTTACAATATCTCCAAAATACGCTTCATCTTTTTCACATTTTTTAATTCCTTCAGTAACAAATAACTTCGATATTCTAAAATTAGTCGTAGTTCCATCATTTCTTACTAAAGTAACTGTCGAATTATTTTTAATAGTTCCCTTATTAACTCTACCAATTCCTAATCTTCCTATATAATCATCGTAATCCAGTTGAGAAATTTGCAACTGTAAATTATCTTCTTTATTTCCTTCAAAAGGTTTAACATGCGATATAACAGTTTCTAGTAATGGCGATATATCTTTAGAATCATCATCCAAACTAATTTTGGCAATTCCATCACGAGCTGCTCCATATATAATAGGAAAATCTAATTGTTCATCAGTAGCATTTAATTCTACAAACAGATCAAAAGTCATATTTACAACTTCTTCAATTCTGGCATCTTTTTTATCAATTTTATTAATAAAAAGAATTGGTCTTAAATTATGCTCCAAAGCCTTTTTTAAGACAAATCTAGTTTGAGGCATAGGACCCTCTGCCGAATCAACTAACAAAATAACCGTATCCACTGTTTTAATTACTCGTTCGACTTCTGAAGAAAAATCTGCATGACCAGGTGTATCAACAATATTAATTTTATAGTCTTTATACCTAATTGCACAATTTTTTGAATAAATGGTAATTCCTCTTTCTTTTTCTAATTCATTATTATCCATTATTAATTGCGCCACATTCTCATTTTCTCTAAAAACACCATTTTGATTTAATAAAGCATCTACTAAAGTTGATTTACCAGCATCAACATGAGCTACAACAGCAATATTTATAATTTTATCCATAACTAATTCTCCCTCTTTTTGGCGTCTTTATGATAATACACCTATTTAGTAAAATTTACAACAAAAATTTTTAAGTCATTTAAAAAAGCCTATTTAGACTTTTTTTCCATTATATTCGGTTTAATTATAATATTAAATACCTTTACAAATAAAGTTATAGCAATAATAACATAAACTATCTCCAAAGCAAATCGCCAACAAAAAATTAACACCGTACTTAAAGGCATAAAAAGGAAATCCAACAAATTTGTTCCCAAATCTCTAATAAATAAGATTGGCAATTTCAAAAGAGCAATAATTATTAAACAACCTATAATTTGAAAGATCAAAGCAATTATATCTTTTGCTTCCTTTTTTGATAAATAAGTTACGATATCTTCCACCACTTTTAAAAACTCTTGAAAAAAATCGGCAATAGTTGTAGCAGATTCCTGAACTGGAGTTTCAATACCATGATCAAGTAATATCTTTTTTACCAAATCATTAAAATTTCCAAACTCCAAGACTATATCTTCTTCACTCATCCCTTTTTTCAATTTTCTTGTAAAAATAGATTTATATTTACTTAAAACTTTTTTCCGATCACTATCATTTAATTTTTCTAATGCTTCTTCCAATTTTTTTAAAAATTCATCTTTTTTCATAGATCACACCTTCAATTAATTATAACACGAATAATCCTAATTAGTAAATTAGTGAAATATTAATGTTAATCCTTTTTTAAAATGTATACGCATCATTAGTTAAAATGTATATAAACTTGTGTTGTATAATATCTCTTT
>CALVQP010000040.1 GCA_944358225.1 uncultured Bacilli bacterium | reverse complement strand
TTTTATGCTTTAATTGACGTTCTTTCATTATTTTCTTCTTGTTGTTTTTTTCTTCGGTAGTCAACTTAATATTAACTTCTTTTTTATTTAAAGCTACATCCGAAAGCCCTACATCTTTACCTTTTAATTCCACTTTTAAAGTTGGAGTAGTCTTTGCTGAGGCCACTATTGGTTCTTTTAACTTCTTTACTTTTGGAGTTTTTACTGGTTTTTCCTTAGGAGGTTTAGAACTTTTATTACTTTTTAAAATACTACTAGGTAATGTAACAAGTGTATGATAAACACCTCTAACGGCATATATTAAAATATTGGTAACTAAAGATACAAAAAATACAAAACTACTCAAAAGGCCAATAATTGTCCACCTAAAAAATGCATATATCCCCATAAACGGATATAAAAGAAAAAAAGTCTTTTTACCGTTCATATTAAACAACCTCCAATTACTCTATACCATATAAGTATATCATAAGTTAGTCCTTTATTAAACTTTTTTAATTACGTATCATATAATTAATTAGGTGATAACTATGTTTCCAAATAGTGTCTTTTCCACTTCAACTGGTCTTTCTTTCACTAAAATTTTAAGTGGTATTTCCAAAACTTTAGGTGTTGTTAATCAAGCTATACCTCTTTATCAACAAGTTAAACCAATTATATCCAAAGGCAAAACATTACTTAAAATAGCCTCGGCTTTTAATTCTTCTTCCTCACCTAGAAATACAACTCCATCAAATTCAGATATTAATAACACTAGCAATAGCAATAACTCCAATACTATCGAAACTTCTACTCCTGCAAGAGCAATTAATCCGCCGCAATTTTTTCTATAAAATTTAAAAAATAGGATTTCTCCTATTTTTAATTAGCTGGTGCGGGTGTACTTTCAACTTTAGCTTCTTCATGTTTTTTATTTCTTACAAAATGTAAAACAATTATTGCTATTAAAATCACTGATGTTGCAATATTTACATATGAAACTAAAGATAACTTTTCGCCAATTTTGGCAACTGCTTGCACACTTCCCATAACATTCATCATAATAAATACTGATGTTGCAATACTAATAATTAAATTCATAAACGTTAAAGCAATATTTTCTAAAAAAACATTAAATAAAACCAATGCTGCATTGAATATAGAAATTATTAATGGAATATATATCAAAAATTGATATATTGTTTCATTATCCTCCAATCTTATTACTACTTGTGAAAAGTCAATTACCGTAGGAATAAACATAATCACATAAATGCTTACAGCAACCAAAGCTGCGCACACAACTAAATTCATTAACTTATTCATATAAATAAAATCCTTTCTACCCTATCATATTTATTATAACAGGAGATAAAATAATTAACAACATAATTGGAATAAAAAATATTACCGAAATTGCACTTATCTTTACAGGTAGTTTAGCAATTCTTCCTTTTACATCCATTAATTGACTTTCTCTTAAATAGTCTAACTGATTATATAAAGATTCAATAATACTAGTTCCAAACATATTAGACTGTGTAATATTTAAAATAACGTTATTTATAGTTTGCGATGGAATACGCGTTTTCATATCTTTTAAACTCTCTGTCAAACTTTTTCCTAATCTTACTTCTTCTAAAGTTTTACGAAACTCTTTGGCTAAATCCCCGTCAATACTATTAGCACTCATCTGTAAAGCACCATGTAAATTACGGCCACTTTCCAAGGTCAAAGCTAAAACTTCAAAAAAATATAATGCTTCATAATCCAGTTTTCGGCCACGTTTTTTGATTTGATAATCTAAAACAAAATACTCACTACCAAAATAATACAAAATACATAAAATTGGGCCGTATATATAACCATAAGAAGAAACTACTAAAACCACAAAAAATAAAATTAAAGTACTAATAATTCGCTTATTAAGTAAATCTATAACATCATACTTACAATCACATCCTAAAAGCTTTATTTTGGCTGATACTTTAGCAATTGTTTTATCTTGATAAATCTTTCTAATTAAATTACTTTTCATTTAAATCTCCACCTTCATTATTCTTTTAATTATTAGAACATATAAAACATACAACATTATAATTAAAAGTAATATAACAGCTCCAATTCCTGTTGTATAAAGGGGTTCAAAGTAAGAATGGTTTAAAGAAAAGATAATTAATATAAATATAACTGGTAATATTAATAATAAACGAAAAACAAATGTACTAGATGCCGTCATTGCCGCTAATTCTTGTTTTAATTTCTTACGATTAAAAAACGACTTCTCAATGGATGCAAAAACTTGCACAATATTTCCCCCCGTTTTATTTAATAAACTCAAAGAAGATGATATATATCTTGCCTCCTCTAGTTTTACGCGATCATAAAAACGATTAAAGACCACATCTAAACTTAAACCATAATTAATATCTAAATTAATCTTTTTAAATTCATCAGCTATAGGACCAGTTAATTCTTGTTGTACCAAATCAATCGCTTGCATAATATTTCGTCCCGATTTAAAAGCATTATTCATAATAATAATCGCCTTTAAAAGGTCTTCTTCAATTTGTTTTCTTTTTTTAACAAACTCCAAGTGCAAATAGACATCTACAGCAAAAAAACCAATTAAGAAAGTTATTAAGTAAGAAGGAATACTTATAGCAGTATATTGAAACATTGTCGTAATAACATTTAAAATCACTAAAAAGAAACCAAGTAAAAATTTAATTGCTAAAAAATCTGTGGCTTTTCTCTTATTACGATCTTCATATGTAATATGTTTTTCATACTTTGTCGCATATTTTTTTAAAACCGTCGATTTTTTTAAAATTAATCCCGTTTTACGAATTAAACTCCAAATAAGATTATCTACTCGATCAAAAAAAGATAGTTCGGTATCATTTATAGAAGATAAAGCAAAATCTCCAATACGTCTTTCATATTTTATCGATTTAGAAGTTTTAAATAAGTAAATTATAATAACTATAAGTACAATTATACTTATAATTTGCATTATTAATACTTCTAAAATTATTTTATCTTCCATAATTTATTTCCTCCTTTATTTTTTTAAAGTTGGCATTGATGCTAAAAAACTATCATTTTTTAATCTTTTATTTTCTAAATCCCTTTTCGGTAAATTACCCAACATATCATCTAAGTCATGTATTCCTCGAGCTTTTATTTTCTTATATACTTTAGGCTGTTTTTCAATCAAAGCAAATTCTCCATCAACTTCCCCATTATCCGTTAAGCCTTTTTGGTTAAAAACAAAAATATCATTTAAATTAATTTCATCTCCTGCAAAACCATCAATTTCACAAATTTTAGTAATCTTTCGCTTACCATCATTCATTCTTTCAATATTAACTACTAAATCAACAGCATTTTCAATATATTCACGCACAGCCTTAATTGGAATATCTAAACCAGACATTAAAACCATAGTCTCTAATCTATTTAAAGCATCAATCGGTGAATTAGCATGTAAAGTAGTTAAAGAGCCATCATGTCCCGTATTCATAGCCTGCAGCATATCAAAAGCTTCTTTTCCTCTTACCTCACCGACAATTATGCGATCAGGACGCATACGTAAAGAATTAATTACTAAATCACGAATCGTGACTTCATTTTTACTCTCATAATTCATTGTTCTTGTTTCTAAAGAAATAACATGATTTTGATTCAAACGTAGCTCAGCCGCATCCTCAATTGTAATTATACGTTCATTATCAGCAATAAAACCGCTTATAATATTTAATAAAGTCGTCTTACCACTACCTGTTCCCCCACAAACAATAATATTTAACTTAGCCTGAACACTAGCTTCTAAAAATCTAGCCATCCACGGAGTAAGCGTTCCTATACGAATTAGTTCATCGACTGTGGTCATAGACTCTTTAAATTTACGAATTGTAATTACCGGGCCTTTTGTTGAAAGCGGCGGAATAACAGCATTTATTCTCGAACCATCAGCTAGTCTTGAATCAACCATTGGACTAGTTGCATCAATAGTACGTCCTAAAGGTTGAATTAATCTTTGAATAGTTCGAATTATATGTTCATCATTAATGAACGAAACACTTTCATCTTTAATGATCTGTCCATCTATTTCAATATATATTTCTTTAGGACTATTTACCATAATTTCCGTAATATTAGGATCTTCTAATAACTCACTAATCGGACCATAACCATTTATTTCATCATCTATCAAATTAAATAAATGACTTCTTTCCAAATTCGTTAAGTCATATCCTTCGATAGTAGCATCGATTTCTTCATTAATAAATTCCTGTAACAATTTATCTTTTGGCATTTCTTTATCAATTAAGTTTTCAACGATTTTAGTTCTTAGAGCATCCAGTAATTTCTTATCGGCAAAAATTTCATAATCTGTTAAAGCTACACGAGTATCTTTTTTCTTCTCAATATTAAAGGCATCTAATAAACTATTTTTCACTATCCTCACCCTTTTTTTCTTCTTCTAAAAAGTCTGTTGCTAAACCTACTAAAGTAGTATAATCAGTAGCACAAACACTAGCACACTTATCATCTAAAGTTATTATCTTTCCATTAATTACATAATCATCAATATTCTTAATATAAAACTTTGGTGAAAGCGTATAATCAATATTATCTTTTAAAATATTTCTTAAATCATATAACGAAAAATAATTTTTCAAAGGATCACGGCTATTATTTAATAAAATCTTATATTTTTTAAATTCTAAATCCCTAAAAATACTTAATAGGGACTTCATATTTTTTAAATCATAAGGGTCATTTGTCACCATAAATAAAACGCGATCACTTTTTTCTAAAGCTGCTAAGTTAATTTCACTAATTATATGATTTGTATCTATTAAAACAACATCATAACTATAAATAGCTTTATCTAATATTAAGTCTAAATATTTAGAATCAATTTTAGGGGCTTGTCTAGGATCTTTAGGGGCAGCTAAAAAATCTATCTTATCATTGTATTTAGTTACATAACTTCCCAAAGAATTATAGCGATTATTATCCATATCATCAATAATATTATAAACACTTTTTTCCGGAACTTTATTTAACGCTACAGCTATTGCTCCTCCAGATAAATCTAGGTCAATGATTAAAACTTTTTTATCTAATTTCTGATAAATACCCGCTAAATTTAAAACGGTGGTCGTCTTACCTATTCCACCTTTAGCAGAAAACACACACACTATTTTACCTCTAATATTTTTCACTTTCATCACCCTTGTTTTATTCTTCTTTTTGCATCGTTGTTTTTATTTTATAATCTTTGATACCTACAAGAAAACCAAAGATACTATCAACATGATAAGATGCATAAAGCTCATTATCACTCAACCATTTTACTTCTTCGATTTCTATTTCATTTTTTAAATACAACGTTCTTATTTTTTCAATATCTTGAATATCATCTTCTTCTAAAATAATTTCCGTAGTATTAACTAATTTAGTTTTTTCACTAGCAATATAACCAACATCTATCACAAAAGCTGCCAGTATTAAAAGTAATGGAATAAAAATGATAAATAACACTAATGTTTGTCCTTTATTATTCATAATTTATTACTCTCTTAGCTTCTAAATCTTTTATTAATAAATTAAGACCCGGGGTATTTATAACTGGTGTTTTAATTATTTTAAATTCAATATACCTATTATCTTCATTACTTATTTCTAATTTAGCTTTGTCATCCTTTTCTTTTAAATATTCTCCTAACTTCTCATAATTATTTCCTTGTTTATACAAAGAAACGACATCATTTAAATTATTTTGCATAATATTTTTATCATACAGTAGCTTACCAATATCAATAACAGTTAAAATCATAAAAATAAATATTGGTAAAATAATAATAAATTCTACTAAAGCTTGCCCCTTTTTATTTTTGACCACTTTAATCCCACCTATTTATCTATTTGTTCTATTTCCTTATCCCGACATGTTCCTTCACCAGGTTTATCTCCTTTAACATACTCCTCATCAACTAAAGTACACGAAGACTTAGTAATGGAATCTTTTAAATATCCCCCAAAATAATTAACTAAAGTAATAGCAATTACACTAATAATAGCAATAATTAAAACATATTCCACTAAAGCTTGCCCACGGTTTTGTCTCATTTTACCACCTCTACCCTACTATCTTAATTATAAGCTATCTCAAGTAATTTAGCAATCAAAAAAGCACTGTCTTTAAGTGCTTATCTTACATATTTTTTCACATCTGCATATTTATCTGCCACTACATAAACTGCTTCTAACATTTGCTTTTGCGTTATCAAGCCTTGTTCTTCTTTAAGAGAACTTATTAAATTTATAAATTCTAAAACAAATGAAAACTCATCTTCTTCATCAACTTGAAAATTCCATTTTCCATTGCTAACAAAACGATAGGGATTTTTATTAAATTGTTCTAAAGTAATAATGCTTGATGTTTTTTGAATTTTTAAAAACATCACATTTTTTAAAGATCTTGTAAAAGCCATCTCTTTAATTTCTGCGTATCTTTTCACATCTTTTTTTGGTATTAAAACTTTTTGATGCTCAGCTAATATTAAATCACTAATTTGAAAATGACAAAATCCTGGATAGACTTTAGTAGCACTAACAATTGTATACTCTTCTTGTTTTATTAAACTAGCCAATTCTATTAAATATCTATCAATTTCTTCTGGTTTAAAAATATAATAATAATCTTTATTCATATAACTCTCCTGATTGAATATGTTTAAAAAACTCTGTAACACTCATACCCCTTTTAGGCTTTTTATAATTATATATTTTCAAATAATTTATATCTACTTCTGTTTTTATCTGGTCTTTAATAAATTTGTTTTTAACATCAGTAATTAAATCTTTTAAACTTTGATAGACAAATTTTCCCTTATATTTCTCCCAAGCATTTTCGATCCAATAGTTTTTATTATCTTTTTGATATGTCAAAAAGGTATGACTGACCACTTCATTATCACTTTTATATATAATGGCCCAACTATCTACTTTGCCACAGGCATTTTTTAATAAATATCTTTCTAGTTCTACTTGGTCAAAACAAACTCCTAATTTATTTTTTTGTACTTCTTTAGGACTTTGTAAAAAATAATCTTCATCCATAGTCTCAAAAGTTCTTTTTAACTTTTTCTTATTTGTCATATAACCATATTCTATATCTTGCATATACTCTAATATTTTATCTTCCTCATAAAAATCAAATATCCCCAATTGCCCCTTTATCGGAATCTTATTACTTAATTCTAAAATATCTTCTAATATCCAAGCGTATCTACCGACTTGGTAATCTCCACAACGATACTCTAGTGGCTTTTCTTTTTTGATTTTATCTACATACTCTTTTGTCATATAGACACAATCTACTAACTTGCATTTACAAACTAGCAGACCATAATTTAATTCTTTCTGAGAAATTAATTCCAATAAATCTTTATCTGTATTAGCTATTTTCGTCTTGCTAGCATGAATATAAAGTTCCCCACGATAACTAGTCTTATATCCCCTAGTTTCAATAAATTTTACTTTTTTAGCAATTAACGTTGCAAAAGGTTCTTTTATACTTAATACCCTCATTAAACCCTCCATTATCACTTAAGTTAATCTTAACATAGCCATTTAAAAAAGTATATAAATTTCTTTAATCCACCAAAAAAGCGCGAATATCGCGCCCTAAAAACCACATTTATTATCATATATATTACATACTTCATTTTCTTCACAACAAGAATATTGTGGAGTATAAGTATGTCTATATATGTGATGATTAATTATTCTAGTTTCTACAGGAATTACATGTCCTTGCCCTTTTTTGTTATACTTTATTAACATAATTTTCATATGCCTTAATAATATCACCTAACAAAATATACGTATGTAATATTGTGTCTTTAATTTCATCTAATAAAATTTCATTATGTAATCCATTACAAACCATATCGTTTATCGTTTCTATCCATTCACATGTTTGAATAATATTTTTTTGTTTCATTTTATTAACAGTTATTTTATTACAAACCACGTATAAACGATTCAAATAACGGTCACCAGTAACATCAAATTCTTTTCCACCATCAACTTTAATCTTATCAAGAGTATTATTAGGATACAACTTATTAAACAAATCATCAGCAAATTCTCTAATTAATTTTCTACAAGAAGTTGCAGCTTGAGAATAGCTTTCTTCGTCATTTTCTTTAAGTCTGGAGTATATCGAAGATAATTTTCTAATACAACTAGGTAAATTTGTTGCAACTTTACCACTAAATTTAAGTTGAATGTTTATATTTAATACATATTTATAATATTCACTTCTTAATACTGACAACTTTTTTTGACAAATAGAAATACGATTAGTTAAATGGGCATCATTATTTTCAACACCATTAATCAACCTATTCATTGCATGAAATGAGCCTTCACCAGACGTAGAAGCACCATTTGTTGTATAAGAACCTATCATTTTTTCTGAGGCTTCTATTTCTTTTTCTAACTCTCCAACCAATTCAGTAAAGCATTAGTTAATTTTTTTCTATCAATAATTGCTTTTACTCCAACTTCAATCCACTCTAGTGTATATCCTTTAGCAAGATAGTAATCTATCATTTTATCTATTCATTTAGAAGGATGAAAAACATTGTCTATCTCTTCTTTACCAAGTTTTGCTAACCATAACTTAAAAGGTTCAGCCTTTGGACTAGGTACAGATTCAATAAGTCTAAATAATCCCTCAGTATTTAATGTATCTGTCAAATACTTTTTCCATCCTTTTGCGACTTTAATTTCAGTTGCACGATTTTTTCATGCAACTCACTTCCTTCATCTATTAATCTTCTTTTCAAATCACTCCAATAATTTCTAGGTATCTTATTTTTTACTAATGCAGCAATTATATCGACAACACTAAAATAATAATCTTCTTCCTCACTATTCCAAACACTTCTAATTTCATTTCCTTCAAATAATTTTGTAATTGTTTCTACTTTATTTTATCAAACATTTGTTCTTGCATCAATATTAAAAGTTACTTTTATATCAACTCTTTTATCTTCAAATATTTCTATTCTATCAATTAAATTAATTATTAATTCTCTACTAGGTTCTTTCATAGATAAAAATTTATTAATATATTCTATTATAAGTTTATTTTTAGATTCTTCGTTAATATTATCATTAATATTATTACTTGACTCATTATATCTTTTTTGTTTTATATTTAATTCCCGCTCTAATTTTATTTTTACTCTTTCAAATTGTTCTTCTGTTATTTTTTTATTTAACTTATCAATATAAATAATATCTAAATTATCATTTATCTGTTTAATATCATTGGTAAGTATTTCTAACTCTTTTTCATGATTAAACTTATGATCATCTGTTAAATTATTTAAAACATCATTTTTAATTTTATCTTTATTAATATAACTTAAACACATATTAGTTAAAGAACTAAGAATTACTTGCTCTAATTCATCATAGTTATTGGAATGAGTTGTACATAATCTTTGTTTCATATAAGTTCGATAATAATTACAAATAGTATAACATCTATTATCTTTTTTACGTCTAGATTGTATAGAAATTCTATGTCCACAATCACCACAATATAATAATCCATCTAATAAATGATTTTCTTTTTTTTCACATCTTCCTATATTCTTAGGTATTCGCATTTGTACTTCATAAAAAGTATCTTTATCAATGATTGCTTCATGAGTATTTTCTACAATTATATAATCACATACATCATTTTTAATGACCTTTTTAATTTTATAATTAACTTTACTTCTTTTATTTTGGACCATATCGCCTATATACATCCGGTTAGTTAAAATGTCCCTTATTGTTTTAGAATGCCACTGTCCGTATTTTAATTTATAATTACTTTTCCATGCAAAACTATAATACTGTGCCGGAGTTTTTATTCCTTCGTTAGTCAACTGTTTTGCAATTTTAAAAAATGATAATCCCTCTAAACACATATCAAATATTCTTTTAACAATAATGGCTTGTTCTTCATTTATTACCAAATGATTTTTATCATCTTTGTCTTGAACATATCCAAACGGAGTTCTACCTCCTACCCATTTTCCTTCTTTCATTTTGGCTTTTAAACTAGTTTTAATTTTTTTAGAAATATCTTTTGCATACATATCATTCATTATCGCTTTAAATGGTGCAATATCATTATTAGAATTATCTAAAAAAGTATCTATATTATCAGTAACTGCTATATATCTTACATTATGCTCTGGAAAATACTTCTCTATTAAATTACCTGTACCAATATAGTCTCTTCCTAATCTTGACATATCTTTAGTAATAACCATATTAACTTTACCTAATTCAATATCATTTAATAATCTATTAAAATCAGGTCTATCAAAATTAGTTCCTGAATATCCATCATCAATATAAATATCATAAACTCTTAAATTATTCTCTTTAACATATTGAAGTAATAAACTTTTTTGATTTGTAATACTTTCACTCACCATTAGTTTATCATCATCTTCTCTAGATAATCTCATATAAAGTCCAACATTATATATCGTGATTTTATCTTTTAACAACTTTTATCTCCTTTTAAAGAAAATCGTGTACATGATGATGTTGCCTCTTTTTTAGCATTTTTACAAATCACCTGAAAATATTTTTTTAATTCCTTATTTAAAACATTTACTAAGATATCATTTATATCTTTTTTAGTATTAAAAATAAAATTTATTTTGTATTTATCCATAACTTTTGCACCTCACTTAAAATTTATGGATAAACTATTAATTTTAGTAATACTAAATAGTATAAATACCACGTTATACATTAGAATAAGACGATGACACCATAACATAAAAAGAACCCTTATATAATAAGGATTAATTATTTTTGTAGGATGTTTAATTTTTTAATTGTTTTCTTCTATTTCAAAATCCAATAATTCTTCACAAATTTTTTCGTATAAATCTTGTTCATGTCGGATAGTATCAATTAAGAACATTTTGTCATTTTCATATTCTTTTAAACCTCTCATATAATAAGGTTTATCATCATCTAATACAATAAATGGCATAATGTTATTTCTCAAACATTCCTT
>CALVQP010000039.1 GCA_944358225.1 uncultured Bacilli bacterium | reverse complement strand
TTACCTAATCCTTTTGATCCTCCTGTTATTAATACTGTTTTCATGATTCTATCCTCTCCATATTTTCTGAAATTAAAGAATATAAGTATATATATACCGGTTTATTCGTAATTTTTTTTATATAATTTTGATAACTAGTTAATTGTTTAATATAGTTTTCATCTTGAATTTCTTTTAATTTATAATCAATTATATCAATATAATCAGGATATTCTAATATTAAGTCAATAATCCCATGATATTTAACACAATCTTGTTCAAAAATAAATTCATATTCTTTATAAATATTAGCTTGATTCAAGTTTTTTAAAAGGGGTTGCTCTAAAAATTTTTTGATTTTATTTTTTAAAAAATTATTTTCTATTAAAGACCAATTAGGATTTTTAAAATCTAATAATTCTAAAATTTGATGAGCTTTAGTTCCAAACTGTAAATTATTATAAGTTTCTTTATTAATTAACTTATTATTTGTTTTAGAAAATTGTTTTTTTATAGTTAAATCCAAATCATATTTGGGTAATTCCACTACTTCTAGAAAACTGGTTTTTTCTAATTTTAAATTATCTAAATTTTCTTTAGGTTTTAAGTAATCTTTTGTTAGAGATAACTTAGATAGATCAATTTGTTCATAATATTTTTTTAGATTTTTCTTAGTAGAATATAACATATGGGCAATACTCTTATAATTTATACGAACATTTAAAGGAACTTTACCATTATAGCTAGCATATTCTTTTTTGGTTGTCGGCAAAAGAAGTATCATGTGTTCTTTGGCACGAGTTAAAGCTACATAAAAAAGTCTAATTTTTTCGGATATTTCTTCTTCTAAATAATTTTGTTTAGCTAAATATTTTAAAATTGTTTCTTGCATACCTTCTTTAAAGATTGGCGTAATCAAACCATATTTTTTATCATACATTATTTTTTCTTTTAAATCACTAATATTAAATTCTTTATATAAACCACTAAAATAACAAATGGGATATTCTAAACCTTTAGATTTATGAATAGTCATTATTTTAACAGAGTTATTATCTTCAAGCGGCGGATTAAATTTCATAACTTCTTTTTTTTCAAGTAGTTCAGTTAAGTAATCTTTAAATGTTATGATATTATAGCCTAAGGTAGATAGATTTATAGCAATATCAGTTAGTTTACTGAGTCTAATTAATGAAAGATTAATATTATTAATAGTAAGAAGTTTTTCATACCAATTAGTTTCTAAGATTATTTGTTTTAATAACTCATTAATAGATGAAGACGGTACTAAATCAGCTAGTTTTTGACCTAATTTATAAATTGGGGTATCAAAGATTTGATTTTGCGTAATGATTGTAAATATTTTTTCATCATCTAAATTAAACAAGTAACTTCTAGCAAGGCTTACAAAAGCATATTTAAATTCTAAATCATATTCTTGAAGATATATTTTAACAAGGAAAGTTATCATACTTTTTAAAATATATAAATCAGTTGAGTCAGTTAATTTTTCATCTTTATATACAGATAGAGGAATTCCTAGATACTCAAATATTTTTTTATAAAGATCAAAATCTGTAGTTCGATCTATTAAAATGACAAAATCATTATAAGTTATATCTTTTAATATTTTTTTATCTTTATCAAATACTTGGAATTTATCAGCAATTTTCTTTTTTATATCTAAGCCGATCGTAAATATTTCTATTTCTTCTTTACTATATTTAGAATCTTTAGGATCATACTCTAAAATTTTAAAATTATAGTCATAAGAAGTTAGTCCCTCTTCTATATAAGAGGTATTACCAAAAACCATTTGGTGGGAATTAGTATAGTCAGCACCACCTAAATCAAGATCCATAATTAAGTTAAATAATGAGTTAATATTGTCTAAAACTTCTTTACGACTACGAAAGTTTTGGACTAAGTCAATTTTTAAACCATTTTGGCCTTTAGTATAGTTATCATATTTATTTTTGAAAATATAAGGATTAGCATTACGAAAACGATAAATACTTTGCTTTATATCACCAACCATGTAAACATTATTAGATGATATTAAAGAGATGAATGTTTCTTGAATATCATTAGTATCTTGATATTCATCAATCATTATTTCTTTAAAAGATTCTTTTAATTCTAAACGAGCAAATTCATTTTCTTTTAATATTTTAATAGCTAATAAGGCTACATCGGTAAAATCATAAATATCATGGGTACGTTTATAGGTGTTTAATCTATTTAAGAAATATTGAGTGATAGTTATAATTATATTTTGATATTTATAAGATTCTTTTAAATCATAAGTAATATTTTCAGCGCTTTTAAAAGTTAAAACAGTATCTTTTAAATTATCTATTTCTTTTTTTAAATTATCTTTGGCTTCTTTTATTTCTTGCGCACTACCTTTTTTTAAAGCCGGCAATTTAATATTGGAACATGTTCTTTCTAACTCTTCTAGTGAAGAAAAGTTTTCTATTTTTTTTAATACTTCTTCACATTTTTCTTGATAATTGTTATCAACTAAAAAATATAGTTCTTCTTTTAAATATTTTATATTTAGAATTATCTTTTTTAAAGATTTTTCATAATCAGAAAGAATTTGGTCAATAAATTCCTGAGTTTGATAATTAGAAGAATAATTTTTTAAATATTCATCTTTATTGGGTAAAGCGTTAATGATATCAGCTATTTTTAAAATACTTTGTTTAATAGCCTCATCATCTTTAGTACAAAAATCATTAATTAATGCACAAAAATCAGCAGGTTGTTTTTCATAAAATTCTAAAAATATTTCTTCTAATATTTCCTTTTTTTTAAGAGATATTATCGACTGTTCACTAATAGAAATATCTTTTTTTAAGTTTAGTAGATAATGATATTTTTTTAAAACAGCTAACGCAAAAGAATCAAATGTAGTAATATAAGCTTGATCAATTAAAAGTTGTTCTTCTTTTAAATCAGGATTTTTTTTAATCGTTTTTAAAATACGTTCTTTCATTTCCCCAGCGGCTGCTTTTGTAAAGGTTAAAATTAATAGTTCATTAATATGAATGCCACTTTGTAAAAGTCGGAGTACGCGAGCAGTTAAAACAGCGGTTTTTCCACTACCCGCTCCCGCGGAAACGATTATGCTAGTATCACTAGTATCTATGGCTTGTTGTTGTTGTTTAGTCCATCCCATTGGTTCCTCCTTGAAAAAATTCTTCTAAGCTAAGCGGAAGTAATATTTCTTCATCTTGAGCTTGCATATAACATATATCTTGAAATTTACAATATTTACATCCCAAATTATCCTTGCCTATTTTCTTAGGTGAAATACTAAACTGCGCGTTTAAAATTAGCCTTGCTCCCTCTTTTATTTTTTTCTGGGCAAGTTCATATAGACAATCAAACTGGGAAGATGATAACACTTTAGAATAGGAATAAAATGATCCGTCGTTTTTTAGTTTGAGACTTTTAATAATATTACTATCTTTATATGAGGTATCAAAGACACTTAAAACACTTGGATCATCAAGAGAATACCCTTGTAATAAAAGATTGTTTTTCTTTTCCTCAATGTAGTTTTTACTGCCAGATATTTCATTATTTAAAATTTTTTGTAAATATATCCCCGCTATCTGTAAATTTTGTAACTTAGGATTATTTTTGACTAAGTATAAATAAATTGGTAGTTGCATATTTATGCCATAAAAAGATAAAGGTAAGTCAATTTTGGCACTACCCGTTTTATAGTCAATGATAGCAGCAGTAGTTGTATTTTTAGTAAGTTGGTATTTAATTTTATCAACAATACCGACAAAAGATACATTTACACCATCAATATTAAAGGTGGTTTTTAATTTTTGTTCATGTAATTCATCGTGTAACATCGTAAATTTTTCTTGATTAGTTATCGTTTCTAAAACGAATTTTAATTCTTGTTTTAATTTTTTTAAGAAAAATAATTCTTTGGCATTAAACTCATAATTACTATTTTGTAAGGCATTTTGCCACAAAGTATCAAATTTTTCAAGATCGTGATTATAATGTTGTAAAATGTTATGAAAAATGTTACCAATTTCTTGAAAGAAAGTATTCTCATAAACGTTAAGCTTTAAAATGTTGGCTAAATAATAAGAATATGGGCAACGATAATATTTGTCTAAAGTACTATAGGATAATGTTAGTTCATTATTTAAATACTTTTTTAAAATATTAGAATTTATTTTTGTGAAATTATGACTATAAGTATTATAAAGACTTGGATAATTATTATTTAGTAAATACAAAGTATTGCTAGTTTTACCATATTTATTAAATTCATCTTTTAAGCTATTTAGTAGTATTTGATTGTAAAGATTAGAGTGTTTAAACGTAGGTTTTAAGTCTTTAATAATATTTACATCTAAATCACTAATGAGATTAGAAACAGTATAATTTTGTTCTTCATCAGCTAATTTATAAGAAATACTCACATTGGGTAAAAAATTTAAAAGATTTTTAATGCGCTTGTTTTCTAATTGTTGTTTTAGGATAATAGGAGTTAAATGAGCTTCTTCTAATTCTTTATTGTTTAAATAATCGATATCTTGATAAACGCGAGGAATACTTCCTTGATTAAAACCTAAGATGAAAACATAATCGTTTGGTTGAAAATTATGTTCCAAAGAAACTTCGTGTACCGAAAATTTGATATCATCGGGCTCTAAATAGGTTTTTTGCATAATCGTTTTTAAAATTTCAGGAAAAAAAGCTTCGTTTTCAATAATAATATGATTATTAACTATTTGTACTATTTTATTATATACTTCTTGATCAGAAGGTGTTTTTACTATCCGTTTAGAATTTTCTAAAGCTATATTTAAATCATGGGAAGTATCAAAACTTCTAAAAAAGACGTTACATATATAGGTACTATAAATACTTTGAGAGTTATTTAAAGTAACGGGAATGTTATACATGAAAAAATATTTTTCAATGGCTTTATGATATGCAGGATTTAGATTACATAAATAAATATTTTGAATATCATGATTACTTTTTAGAAGATCACATATCGCTGATGATACAAATATTACTTCTTCATCTAATGTTTTAAATTCATAAACATTTAATTTTTGATTAGAAGGCTTTAGCAAAGGAATTATTTTTACTTCTGTTAAGGCTTGCAAATCTTTAATTAAAATATCTAATTCTTTGGTCTTAGGAAGACTTGCAAGTATTATTTGTTTATCTTTTAAAAATTCTAAAAATAATTTGTTTTCATAAAGATATTTACTATCTAGTAATTCTTCTTTTAACTTACATAAAAAATTTAATTTAGCCGATTGATATTTTTTTACTTTTAAAAAGTATAAATTTTTTAAATAAATTTGAGCTATATCATATATTACATGATACTTTTTCATGATGTAGGCAATAGTTTTTATATCATAATCAAAATAAAATAATTTTATAAATTCTTCTAAACTATATATTTTAGGACAATTTAAGTCTTTATAACTTGCAATTAATTCTTGTTTATTTATTCTAGTGGTAATAATAATTTCTTTTTGGCTATTCATACTACTTTCACCTCACTTATTATAACATACTAGGAATTTTTAGAAAAATAATGTGCCTAGTTTTAAGCACATTATTTAACTTAGTATTTTCTTTTTAACAGCAGCACGAGAGATTTTACCACTGGTTGTTTTTGGCAACTCTTCTTCAAAGAATAAAACTTTACGTGGATATTTATAGGAACCAGTTTGACTTTTAACATATTGCTGTATTTGGGTAATTAATTGTGGCGTTGGTTCTACTTTATCTTTTAAATGAATAGCTGCAGTAATAATATTACCGCGAATATTATCTTTTTCATCCGTTATACCAACAATGGCACATTCAGCAATAAAAGGTAGCTCATATAAAGCTTCTTCTATTTCTAAGGGAGAAATTTTATAGCCAGAACTTTTAAATAAATCATCGGTACGTCCTAAAATAACCATTACTTTTTGAGTATTTTCTGATTTTTGAGTATTATCAGTATAACAAACATTATCACTTGTATGATAATATCCATCCTGCAAAGGAGAAATAACTTGACCATCTTTTAAATATCCTAAAGCTAAGCCAACTTCTTTTTTAGGTCTTATTAAAAGTTCTCCTTCATTTTTAGGATGCAAATTATTTTCAAAATTACCAATCTTAGTTTCATACATTGGATTTAAAGTTCCTACACTAGTAGGATCATTAGGATTATTAACAAAATTAGCCGATATTAGGGCAGCTTCAGTCATACCATATCCAGCCCTAATGGGTTTATTTACCACATTCGTAAATTGTTCATAATCAGAAAGACTTAAACGTTCACCAGCTACTGTATATTCTTTGATCGAAGATAAATCGTAGTTATTTAAATTACTTTTTGATAACATTCTATAAATAGTAGCAGGAGCGCAAAAAGAATTAACTTGATAATATTCTAAAACTTTTAGCAAATCTTCACTTACAAATTTTCCTTCATAATCATAAGCAAATACTGGCGATTCACATAACCATTGTCCGTACATTTTACCCCAGAAAAATTTAGCCCACCCACTGTCAGATAAGGTATAATGTAAGCCTTCTTTAGAAACGTTTTGCCAATATTTAGCAGTTATGATATGTGATAAAGGATAATTAAAAGAATGGACTACAGCTTTAGGATCTTTGGTTGTCCCCGATGTAAAAAATATAGCCATTTGATCATCTTTATCAACAGATGCTACCTCGTAATTAGAGCTAAATTTAGCCATTTCTTCATCAAAAAAGTGCCAACCTGCCTTACGACTATTTATAGTAATTTTAGTTTTTACTTGGGAAAAACTAGGACAAGCAGAAAGTTCTTTTAAAATGTTATCGTCATCTAATGAGATAATCGCTTTAATATTAGCTGCTTTGATACGGTAATCGAAGTCATGCTTTTTTAGCATATGAACCGAAGGAACAATGGTTGCTCCTAATTTGTGTAAAGCAGGAATAATATACCATAGTTGATAAGCACTTTTTAAAACTAGTAAAACTTTATCTTGTTTTTTTAAACCTAAATACTCAAAATAATTAGCAGCTTGTGAAGATAAATTTTTAATATCTAAAAAAGTAAAATCTCTTCTTTGTTGATTTTGATCAACATGTGTTAAAGCTAATTTGACAGGATTTTTTAAAGCTAGTAAATCAACTACCGATCCAAAGTTAAAATGTTGACTATTTATAAAATCAATATCAATTAAATGACCGTTTTTTTCACTAATATTAACATATTTTTCGTAAATATTATCGAGTTTTAAATATTTAAAACAAGCTAGTAAACGATTATCATCAAGAATATATTCTCCTGATTCAAAAGCTTGATAATCATTAAAACTCATATTTAATTCTTGGGCCATACTTAAAGGTGTTATCTTTAAATATTCTCGTAAATTTTTAATTTTTGTAATTAATTGTTGATCCATATTTATACCTCTTTTTTTTGCGTTACTTGTTTACTATAGCAAATTTTAATTTAACTAGCAATTAAAAAAGCTTAACTAACTGTTAAACTTATTGTTTTATCGAAAAAAATCGGACCAAGGATCTTTACGTTTTAAATATTTAGAAACATTTTGCAAAGTTACTTCACTCGGTTTTATTTTTGTTAAATCACTCCATTTAATAGGAAAAGATATAGGAGCATGAGGACGTAATCTTAAAGAATAAGGACAAACAAAAGTGGCTCCTTTAGTATTACGCATCCAATCGATAAATATTTTATTTTGACGATCTTTTTTGCGCATGTTGGCTGTGTACTTTAGAGGCCATTTCTCACTTAGTAAAAGGGCTATTTTATGAGCAGTAGCTTTAAATTCAGACCAAGTTTTAATACTAGATATGGGAACTACAATGTGATAGCCTTTACCACCACTCGTTTTAAGATAAGATTTTAAATTTAAATTATCTAAGATATTTTTTAAATCTAAAACTCCTTGACGTAGAGCTTTTATATCTAATTTTTCATCAGGATCTAAATCAAAAACCATAATATTGGGATGTGATATTTTACTAGCGCTACTTCCCCATAGGTGAAATTCATAACTATTTAATTGTACTTCACTGATTAAACCGCGGACATCTGTTAAGTAATAGTAATCATTTTTTAAATTAGAACTTTTTAAAATTACTTTTTTTATGCCTTTAGAAGAGTTATCAAGATGCTTTTTAAAAAAGGTTTCTTTTATATTTCCACTAGGACATCTAATCGTACTAATCAATCTTTTTTGTAAAAAAGGCATCATCCGTTTACTTACCTTTTGATAATACTTAATTATATCTAATTTAGTAATTTTTTCTTTTTTAAAAATTACTTTTTCAGGATGAGTAATTTTTATATCTTCAACGATATTATTTTTAAAATCAGTGGAAAACTTTAAAATATTATGTTTTATTTGGTTCATAGTACGTCCTGTTTTAACACTTGTTTTGATATTCTTAATATCTTTAAAACCTTTAATATTGTCCTTTTCTTTTATTAACAAGAAGTTTTGCTCTTTGAAGTGTATAATGCTCCATTTCCCTTTTAAACGCTTACCATATAATTCAAACTTTAAGATACCTTTTTTTATATCAAATGGTTCTAAAGGTTGATAATAGCCTATATCAAAGAGCATAACCGTTCCTCCACCGTACTCGGTTGAGGGAATAATGCCTTCAAAATTTTTATAATTATAAGGATGATCTTCTACATGGATAGCTAATCTTTTATCTTGAGGATTATAAGAGGGCCCTTTAGGAACGGCAAAGGAAAGTAAAACACCATTATATTCCAGACGAAAATCATAATGGTCTTTACTTGCTAGATGATGTTGCACGCAAAAAGCTAGTTTTTTAGATTTCTTTTTAATTTTACCTCGTGGCTCTTTAGTTTTATTAAATCTTCTTTTTTCTTGATATTCTTTTAATTTATTTTCCATATTTTTAGAATTAACATTTTTTTAAATCTTATACTTTTGTTTTAGTTGTAAAATTTCTTTAATATTAATTGTCTACCGACTAATTCTGGATTGCTCCACCCTAGACAATCGCTTCCTTGAGGATTCTTCAGTTCATCTAAACCGATTTTTTCAAAACTTTCTAGCTTACAATGGTCATTAAGACAATTACTACAGTTTCTATTTTCAACCAAATTTTGTAAAAATTGTTGTTCTTCAACTGACAAGGCAGAAGCTAATTTAGTATAAAATTCACTAGAATTTTTAGTGACTTTTTCGATTAATTCTTCTATATTCGGTGTTTTTTGCACAGACATATTCATGGTTTTTTGTTCCAAGTGTTGTTCAATTTGATTATATCTATCTAGTGTTTCTTGATGCTCTAATTTTAGGCTTTTTATATTATTTTCTAAATCTTTTTTATAAGCAAGATGCCCTATTTTACGCTTTAGTAATTCATTATTATACTCTTTAGCTAAACTTTGAGCTTCTTCAAAAGTATCAAATAACTGATTTACAAGTGTAGAATTTATACATTGAGAATAAATATTAAATCTAGGTGTTGCTAATTTAAATTCCTCATCCCTAAATTCACTTTCTTCATATAAAAAAACTACTTCATACTCAATATTAAAGCTGCCGTCATTACTATATTGCTTTTTTTCACTAATTACATAACATTTACAAGCAATATTGACTATAGTGTTATATTCTCTTTCTAGTTGATGTAAACCAATACTCCATCCAGTTTGCCCCTCTATTTGCATAACTGCATATTTTAGGGGATAATTTACCTTTTTATTTTTTTCCATCTTAAACTCCTTTATATTTATATTGTATCACATTATTATAAAACTTATGGTAAAATATATATGAACAATATTAAAAACACATTAAATAGAAGATAGGAAGTAATAATGAAAAAGAGGAAACTAATAATTTTAACTAGTATAATTATTTTATTGATAGTTGGTGCATTGATAATTATCAATGTAAAAAAATTAAAAGTAAATATAGAAAGCAAAGGAGAAGTTACATTAAATTCTAAAAAATATAATACAGATTACTTAAAATATCTAAAAAACGGGAAAGTTGTTAATAAAAATTTAATTGATACGAGTAAAATTGGCAAACAAAAAGTAAAAATTACAATTAAAAATTTTTGGGGACAAGAAAAAGATTATTTTATTCAAATAGAAGTTTGTGATAAAAAGAAACCACAAATTACGTTTACACCAACACTAGAAACAAAACAGGGAGTTGAAATCGATTTATTAAGTAATGTTAGTGCCAAAGATGATAGCGCAGAAAATATTGTAGTCACAGTTGAGGGTGAGTATGATTTTAACAAAGCAGGAATTTATACTCTTTATTATGTTGCTAAAGATTCAAGTGGTAATGAAGCAAAAGAAAAATTCACTTTAACTGTTAGTGAAAATAAAACGGCATCCTCTTCTGAAAAAACTAATTCGAATAATTCGGCTACTAATGATACAACTTTTACTACATCTAAAGGATACACAGGAGTTATAAAAAACGGAATTACTTATATTGATGGATATTTGATAGTAAATAAAACTTATTCTTTACCATCTAATTATGGTAGTGCACTAACTACAGAAACTAAAGAGGCTTTTGCACAAATGCAAGCGGCGGCTTTACTAGATGGTGTAAATTTATATATTGCTAGTGGATTTAGATCTTATCAAAGACAAAATACTTTATATAATAATTATGTTGCAAGAGACGGTGCAACAAAAGCCGATACTTTCTCAGCCCGAGCTGGACATTCAGAACATCAATCCGGTTTAGCTTTTGATGTTTGTAGTCAAGATGTTTTAAATGGTTGTATTAATTCTAATTTTAATAATACTGCTCCAGCCAAGTGGCTGTCTCAGAACTCTTATAAATATGGCTTTATTTTGAGATATCCGGAAAATAAAACTAATGAAACAGGGTATAAATATGAGTCATGGCATTTTAGATATGTGGGTACTGATCTAGCAACTAAACTTTATAATAATGGTAATTGGTTAACATTGGAAGATTATTTTGGAATAACTAGCACTTATTAAAAATAATAATAAACAAGCCTGAAATCTCTTAGGAGGAAAAATTATGAATAGAGAGCAAATCCAAAAAGTTTTGGAAGATAAATTCCAAAGTTTGACTACATACAAAGACAAATTGATATTTTTATATATGTTAATTATGCAAAGTCAAAGATATTATCTAGAATATAGCGGTAAAATAAAGGATCTAAATTTAAATGATATTTTAGCAAAAGCAAATTATATTCATAACGATAATGATTTTATTGATTTTATTGATAAAGAAATATTAGACAAATTAAATTTAGGCCATTTATATTTAAAACTTAATGAAAAAGTAAATTTTGATTTATTAGACGAAAATTTAAAAAAGCAAAAAGAAGAAAATGACTTAAAACCAAATACCCATTTGGAAATAAAAGACCATACAATGATTATAACAATCCCTAGTTTTTCTAAAAAACATTTTGTCAAAGAAAGCGAAAAAGAAGTTTATAGACAAATACAAGCATATTTGCAAAATGATGAAATAGATGATGTAATTATAGATATAAGAGGAAATAGTGGCGGTACAGATGAATATTTTGATCTTCTTTTGCCACTAATAAGCAATAAAGATTTAACTGTAAATTGTTCATTTAAAAATTTATTTACTAATCAAAATGAAGATCATAGCTATGTTATAAAAGCTGATCCCAATAATAAAAAGTTTAATATTTATTTATTAGTAGATAAAAATGTATTCTCAACAAGTGAGGCTTTTACAAGGTGCTGTAAAGATAATAATCTAGCAACAATTATAGGAGAATCTACTAGAGGTGAGGGATTTGGTTTAACACCACTATCAATAACACTAACAAATAAGGTATATGATGGGAATCGAAAAAAAGATTATGTGCAAGTAGAAGGAGTAGAACTGGTTTTTCCAATAGAAGCTCCTATAAATAAGTTAGGAAAAATAGATTATATAAATTTTTATAATACAAATCCTGATGTATATTGTAAAAAAGAAAAAGCTTTAGAAGTAGCATTGGACATTATTAACGAAAATAAGGTTATAAATAAATATTAATGAAAAAAAGTCTTTCCAACAAAGAGCGGAAAGACTTTTTTGTTCTATACTTGATTAATTTATTAATTGATAACAAATAAAGACGAGCTTTATTTGAATAAATATTATAATTATAAAATAAAAATCAAGGGTCTAGATGAACTTTCTTCGTTCGCCCTTGATTTTTAATCTAGTTTTTTATTTGATGTCTCCCAAATGGGATTCACATCATATTTCTAGTTAATATTTATTAATCTCGAATATAAAGTTCGAGTTTTCTATCAAAATGGTGCCGTTGAGGAAGTTATCTACAACTTTTACCAAAGGTAATTGATATATGAATCAATCACTACATACATTATAATACTTTTGTTACTATTTGGGAATAGTTTTTATGCAAGAAAAATGATATAATTATCTAAACAACAAACTTGCTAATATAAATCAATAGTTTTTTATTAAAAAAATAAAAAATTTAAT
>CALVQP010000038.1 GCA_944358225.1 uncultured Bacilli bacterium | reverse complement strand
GAGGGAGCAAGGGATACTACGGAAAAACATGAAGAGTTAATGAAAAAGCATGGTTGGAGTAAATATTTTGAAGTAGATATTATGGATAAAAATGGTCCGGATTTGGTGTTAGATATTCCTAATGGAGAGGTAATTAAGAAAAATTATGTTGGGAAGAATCTGGCTAATTATGATTCTATGTTAGTTTTGTCACATTTTAAGGGGCATCCTATGGGAGGCTATGGTGGCGCTTTAAAACAGTTATCAATTGGAATTGCTTCAAGTAAAGGAAAAAGATATATTCATTGTATTGGAAAAGAAGATGGATCGTATGAAGATATGTTTAATGTAGAGCAAAATAAATTTTTGGAAGCTATGGCTGATGCAGCAAGTAGTGTTGTTAATTATTTTAAGGGAAATATTGTTTATATTAATGTAATGTGTAATATGTCGGTTGATTGTGATTGCTGTGCTAAAGCTGAAGATCCTTGTATGCAAGATATTGGTATTTTAGCTTCCCTAGATCCGGTGGCAATCGATCAAGCTTGTATTGATTTGGTTTATAATAGTAATGATGCTGGAAGAGAACACTTAATTGAAAGAATTGAATCTCGAAATGGTATTCATACGATAGAAGCAGCAGCTAAGCTAGGAATTGGTTCTAGAGAATATGATCTTATAGATATTGATTAATTTTAAGGATTACTTTGTAATCTTTTTTTGTTGACTTTTTATTCCTTTTGTATTATTGTGTTATTGGAGTGATACAGTGAGCGAAAAATATAAAATAGAGTTTAATAATGATCTTCCTATATATTCGCAATTAGTGGCTTATATGGAAAAATTAATAGTAACAAATAAGCTTTTGCCCAAAGAAAAAATACCTTCGGTAAGAGAACTGGCTTTGTTATTGAAAATTAATCCTAATACTGTTCAAAAAGCTTTAGGAGAATTAGAGCAAAAGGGGTTGATATTTACAAAGAGAACTAATGGTAAATTTGTGTGTGAAGATGAAAGTAAAATAAAGAAATTCAAACAAGAGTTAATTTATGAAAAAATAAAAAAATTTGTGGATGAGATGCATAAATTGCAAGTAAGCGATGAAGAAATTATAAAGTTGGTAAAAGGAGAAGAAAATTAAATGGAATTATTAGAAACTCGTAATTTGGGGAAAATGTATGATAAGTTTGTAGCTTTAAAAGATGTGAATATTAAAATTCAACCAAATAAAATAGTGGGTCTTTTAGGTAAAAACGGTAGTGGTAAAACAACTTTGATTAAGTTAGTAAATGACTTATTAACACCTTCTAGTGGAGAAGTGCTAGTAAAGGGAGAAAAAATAGGGATAAATTCTAAAAAAATTATTTCTTATTTACCAGAGAGAGCTTATTTGGATAAAAGTTGGAAAGTAAAAGACGTGCTTAAATTTTTCTGGGAATTTTATGAAGATTTTGATCAAGATAAAGCTTTAAAGTTATTAAATGATTTACAATTAGATGAAGATATTCAAATAGGCAAAATGTCAAAAGGCATGCAAGAAAAATTGCAATTGATTTTAGTAATGAGTCGCAGGGCTGATTTGTATATTTTAGATGAACCGCTTGGTGGGGTAGATCCAGCAACACGAGATTATATTTTGGATACGATACTTTCTAATTTTAAAGAAGGGTCTTCTGTTATTATTAGTACTCATTTAATTGCCGATATTGAACGAGTTTTAGATGAAGTGATTTTTATTGATAAAGGTGAAATTATATTATGTGAGGATGCTGATAAATTAAGAAAAAAAGAAAACGCTTCTATCGATGAAGTGTTTAGGAGGAAGTTTAAATGTTAAAAAAGTTATTAAAATATGATTTGAAGTGGGTTTTGAAAGTACTTAGTATATTTTATGCTTTGGCAATAATTTTTGCAATGGGTGGAAGATTAATGCTGGAAGTTGATAATTCGTTGTTATTCAAAGTCTTAGGCGGAATAACTTTAGGTTTATCTGCAGGAATGCTTATTGGTTGTATAATTAATACTTTTTTAAGATCATGGACTAGGTTTGTAAAAAATGTTTATAAAGATGAATCTTATTTAACCCATACATTACCGGTTTTAAAAAAAACAATTTATAATGCTAAGTTAATAAGTGCCATTATAGTAACTTTATTAACAGGAATAGTTATAATTTTATGTTTATTTATCGCTTATTATTCAGAAAATAATATGATGCAACTTAAAAATTGGTTGGAGATTTCTCTTGGTAGTGCAGCTAGTATAAAAATAATTATCTTAACAGGTATTAATTTATTTTTAGAAGTTATTTATATTATAGTTTTAGGATATGCTGCTATTATCATTGGCCATAAATCAAATGGAAGAAAATTTTTAAAAAGTGTTGTTTATGGATTTGGGATGTATTCATTAACTCAAGTTTGTTCTTTGATTTTTTTATTTATAGCCGGATGGCTTAATTCTGATATTATGAAATTAATTTATAGTGCTAACATGCCCCAGTTAAATGTGGTTTATTATGTTTTATATTTTTCTTTAGCAATTTATTTATTATTTATCATTTTTTATTATTTTTTGGGCAAAAAAACTTTGGAAAAAGGGGTAAATGTTGAGTAGAAAATATTTAGAACTTTATGTTTAAAGTGATACATGTTATACTAAGTGTGAGGTGTGATATGAAAAAGAAAGTGTGGATTATTGTAGCAATAATCACAGCTATAGTAGTGGGTATTTTGGTAGTGTGGTTAGGTTTTGGGGTATCTAAGGATGTAAAGCAAGAAGAGTTATTAATTAGTGAAGTGGATAAAATTAATGAATTAGCTCAGGATGAAGAATTAAATTTGCAGGCGATAAATGAGATATTGGATTCTCGAGTGGCAGAAAAAGAATATTTGAAAGTAGAAAATGCTATTAAGGGTTATTTAAAAGAAGGGTATCAAGTAATTTCGAATATATATAATATTTCGACGGATTCTCGAGTAGCTAATTTATTAACAGCACAGAATTATCAAGAAGATGGTCCGGACTTTGTAAGTACGAAAGCATTTTTGGCTGATACCATTGAACAGTTAAAACAAGAACAAGAAAGTTTCGCTCAATTTTTTAATGAAGATAGAGCTATGGCTTATATTAATGAGCAAGATGTGGATCAGTATTATATAGATTTTTATAGAAATCAACTATTGGGCGATGTGGATGAATTAAACGATGATAATGAATTTAATGAGGCAATGAATCAATTGTTAAATGTTTTAGAAATTAGTCAAGAAATATTAGATTTTTTAAGTTCTAATAAAGGGACTTGGACTATTGAAAATGAGCAAATTGTATTTAATTCACAAAGTTTGACAAATAGTTACAATGATTATTTGACAAGATTAACAGAAGCAGCAGAGTAGGGAAATCTGCTCTTTTTTGTATATAATAAAATTTATTGTTTATACTATATAATGGTGAAGAAAAAATAATTAGCAGTTAGGTATTGACAGTGCTAAATATTGGTGTTATTATTTAATTGTAAGCGAAAGCTTATTGGTATGAAAGTTGTATAGGAAAGGAAGATGGTTTATATGATGATAGTACCAAGAAAAAAAGATTACGATTTATGGGATGACTTTTTTAGAGATCCATTTTTTACAGTAAAGGATTCTAAATTAATGAAAGCAGATATAAAAGAACATGATTCTGGTTACAACATTTTAATTGATTTGCCAGGATATGATAAAAGTGAAATTAAAGTTGATGTAGAAGATGGTTATTTAACTGTAAAAGCATCAAAAAATGAAGAGAATGAAGAGAAGAAAGAAGATGGCAAATTTATTCGTCGTGAAAGAATTTACGGTGAGTGTTCTAGAAGTTTTTATGTAGGATCCGGTGTAGAAGCTGAAGATATTAAGGCTAGTTATAAAAATGGTACTCTTTCTTTAGATGTCCCTAAAAAAGAATTGCAAGAAGTGGATAATAAAAAGTATATTGAAATTAGTGATTAAGGCTAAAGCCTTTTTTTATTTTGAAGTAGATTTTTTCTAAAAATTAATAATCTTTAGAAAATGCTAGCGGTAATAACGCCATAGATTTTTGATAACTAAAATTGGTAAATGTTAATAGTTAAATATTAATATATTGACAATTATAAATATTTTTATGCTACTATTATAATAGTAGAGGTGTGTTAGATGAAAAAAATTATATTTATATATTTGTCTTTTTTTATAGTGCTTTTTAATATTGTTTCTAAAAATGTATTGGCGGAAACTATAGATTGTACCGCTGATAATACTCAGGCTTGTGTAATTGAAAATGATGATATCAAATTAACTATTGAAAGTCTTAATTATGAATATACTGATAGTGGTGGCACTTCGAAATCTTATCAATTAAAATCCTATACGTTTAATCCAACTTTGAGTAATGAAAAAGTTGATTATAGCGAATATAAAGAACAAACAGGCCTTGATTATAATATTAATGCTGTAGGGGCTATGCTAAATCTTGATACTAAAAAAATAGAGGAAGAATTAAAAAATAATATTGATTTAACTACTCATAGTGGGATCTTAAAATTAACTTACAATCTACAAATAAAAGAACCAAAAAAATATACTTATAATGTGAGTGGAGATGTTTTATTAAATCATATGATGGAAGCAATGATAATTATTTTTGGGAGCATGGATGAAGCTGGTAATGTTTCCGAAGACTTAGAAGATAAATTGGCGGCAATAACTATTACTGATCAAAATTCTGCGTATATTTCTGATGCTACAAATATTGAAGAAAGTTTGGATTATTTGAAAGTTAGTGCAAATAACAACACTTATACTTTCGATAACAAGATAGTTACAAATCAAAGTGATGGCAGTACGCTTACTGAAACATTAGGGGGAATTTATGTTAGTTCCGAAGATTATTTTAATTTTTTTCTGTCAACGAACTATACAATTTATAGTATATCTGACCATGAAAGTACAGATGAAGAATCGGGTGAAACAGAGACCATATTTCCTAATATTGATTCAAGCGTTGTAGATAAAGTTGAAGATACTAAAAATAACGATGTTGAGAAGCCCACACCTTTAGAAAAATCTCAAGAAGAAAATCCTAAAACAGGATTGATCTCTAATATATTGATTATAATGAGTTTATTGTTAGCTATTATTTTATATTTTGTAATGAATAAAAAACAAGTAAAAGGGAAGTTGTAAAAATTTCCCTTTTAAAATTGATATCGCTTTAAAAAGCGTTTTTTTAAAGTTTTGATATAAGAAATCGATTAGATAGTAGGTGAAAAGTGTGTTGCTAAAGCGCTCTATTATGGCAAACTAATGTTTACAAAAACAAATGTTTGTTGTATAATTTTCTTGAGGTGATTAGCGTGGAACTATTGGAAAAATTAAAATTTTTAGCAGATGGAGCAAAATATGATGCCTCTTGTTCTTCAAGCGGAAGTAAAAGATTGTCTAAGGGTTATGGGTCAGTTGCTTTTAGTGGGATATGTCATTCTTTTTCTAAGGATGGAAGATGTATTTCATTGTTAAAAATATTGTTAACTAACGCATGTATATTTGATTGTAAATATTGTATTAATCGAAAAAGTAATAATATAAAAAGAGCTTTGTTTACAAGTGATGAAATATGCGAAATAACTATGAATTTTTATAAAAGAAATTATATAGAGGGATTGTTTTTAAGTTCAGGAATAGTGAAAAGTCCGGATTATACGATGGAATTACTAATTGATGCAGTAAAAATGTTAAGAGTAAAATATAAGTTTGCTGGTTATATTCATGTAAAAGCTATACCTGGGGCAAGTGAAGTACTAGTAAAGAAATTGGGAATGATGGTGGACAGAATGAGTGCTAATATCGAACTTTCGACTTCTAATTCTTTAAAATTATTGGCGCCGATGAAAAATCATAATAAAGTTGAACAGATTATGAGTAATATAAAACATAACCAAAGTAGAGCGTTTGTTCCGGCAGGTCAAAGTACTCAAATGATTGTTGGTGCAACCAGAGAGTCGGATATGGATATCATGCAAAAAAGCGCAATGTTATATAATAATTTTAAATTAAAAAGAGTCTTTTATTCGGCATATATATCCGTTAATCAGGATAAATTGTTACCAACTTTAACGATTCCGCCTTTGGCTAGAGAACATCGTCTTTATCAAGCGGATTGGTTATTAAGATTTTATAATTTTAAAGTAGAAGATATGTTAAGTAATCAAAATCCTAATTTTAATTTGCTTTTAGATCCTAAAGCGGATTGGGCTTTAAACCACTTAAACGAATTTCCTAAGGAAATAAACGAATGTAGCTATAATGATATTTTAAAAATTCCGGGAATTGGAATTAAATCAGCTAAGAAAATTGTTAGTTCGCGTAAATTTTTTGCGTTAACTTTTAAAGATTTAAAATTGATGGGAGTATCTTTGAAAAGAGCTAAATATTTTATTACTTGTAATGGAAAGTATTTTATGGATACAATTTTCTTTCAAAAAGATTTTATAGAGCAAAATTTAATATTAGAGGATAAAACCAAGGTATCTGTTGATAGACAGCAGTTGAGTTTATTTTAATGCAAAGAGTTTATATATATAATGATAGTTTTGAAAGTTTGATTTCTTTAATTTTGATTTTGCTTTCTAAAAAAGTAAAACCGGATAATATCAAAAATAGTGAATATGCCCCTAATTTATTTGAAGAAAAAATAATTTTGGTTGTAAACGAAAAGTTAGCTAATGATTTTTTAGAGAAACTAGATAGAAAAAATTTATGTATTATTTATTATGCTTTTTTATCGGAAAAAAGTGATTGTGAACTTGTTATTTATTATTATATTTTAAATTATTTGAAGTATGGAACTAAAACATATTTTTTTCGTAATTTAAAGTGTGTTAATAAAGTTCTTGCTTACAGTACTTATGTAAGTGGAGAAAATCATAAGTTTAAAGGTTTTACTAGATTTGAAGAGAAGGAAAATAAAGTATTGTATGCAGTAATAAATCCTACTAGTAATATCTTAGGACTTTTATCTTTACATTTTCAAAAACGTTTACGAAATGAACTTTGGATGATTGAAGATGTAGGGCGTAATATAATTAGTGTATATGATAAAAAACATTTTTATATAATAAGTAAAAATAGTTTGAAAATAAGTATAGATGCACTTAGCAAACAAGAGCAACAAATGCAAAATTTATGGAAAGAGTTTTATAATGTTATTGCGATAAAAGAAAGAGAAAATTTGAAATGTCGGCAAAATTTTATGCCTAAAAAATATTGGAAAAATATATGTGAGGTTAAAGATGAGTTATGAAAAAAGTTATTAAGGATAAAGAGTTATATCAAAAAATGGCTGAGGCAGTTAACTTATTAAGTGATACTGTTAAGACTACTTTGGGTCCCAAGGGAAGTAATGTAATTATTAATAGTAATGAACGGTCTGTATTTATAACTAATGATGGGGTAACTATTGCCCTTAATGTAGATAGTGATGATTTAGTAATTCAATCAATTTTGGAAATTGCCAAAGAAGCGTCTATTAAAACAGATGAAAATGTGGGAGATGGTACGACTACAACTTTAGTTTTATTACAGGAAATTTTTAAACAAGGGGTAGATTTAATATTTAATGGCCAAAAACCCTTAGAAGTAGCAAAAAAACTTGTAGCTAAGGCAGAAGAAATTGTTAATAAAATAGAAAGTTATAAACAAAAAACAAATGATAAAATATTTGAAAAATTGGCAAGTAATTCGGCAAATGATACTGAAATTGGCAAAGTTATAAGTACAGTTTACTCAAAAATTGGGTTTAAAGAGGGAATTACTTTGAAAGAAGGAAATACTTATAAGACTAGTGTTGAGTATTTACCTGGTTATGTTTTTTTATCTACCTTAGCTTCATCTTATTATTTTAATAAATCAAAAGCTTTAACATTTAGTAATGCTATAGGTATTTTGGTTTCTGGTGTAGTAGATTCTTTAGATGTTTTTGGTCACATTATTAATCAGATTGTTAGCGAGGATAGGGCTTTAATTATTTTGGCTGATGATTTTAGTGAAGAAGTTCTTAATAGTGCTTTAAGTTTATTTTTGCAAAATGATGTTCAAATTATCTTGATTAAAAATCCAGAATATGGCACTAGGCAAAATGATATTTTGCAAGATTTAGCTGTTTTGTGGAATTGTGAGGTTATAAATAATGTTGAACATTTAACTTCTAAATATTTTGGAAAAATTAAAGAAATAGTTATTAATCAAAAAAGTATCATAACTAAATATACTCATACGGATAAGTTAAAAGTTTATGTAGCAAGATTAAGTAAGATTTCTGATGCTTATAATGATTTTGAAAATGAATATCTACAAAAAAGAATGGCAATGCTTAAAAATGGTTTAGCAGTTATTAATATTGGGGGAGTAACAACAAGTGAAATTCGTGAAAAGAAAATGCGCTATGAGGACGCTTTATCAGCTTTAGTTTCGGCAAATAATGGAGTTTTGCCTGGTGCTGGAATAGTGCTTTTTCGTATAAGCAAATCTATGTCAAATGGAGGGATAGATAAAGTTTTTAAAGAAGCTTTACCTTGTGTTTTTAGACAAATTATTGAAAATGCAGCAATTGATTATGCAGTGGTGGAAAGAGAAATTATAAATTGTAACTTTGAAGTTTTATATAATGTTAATAAGGAACAATTTGAAGAAATTAATAAAACAGATGTTATTGATTCTTATAATGTGGTTGTAAATAGTTTTTTAAATGCAGTAAGTATCGCAGCGATGTTACTTTCTACTTCTAGTCTAGTTATAAATGAAATCCCTTTGGAAAAAAATATATCTGATTATGATTAAATCAGATATAGAAAATTTTAAAGAAAATTGACTTTAATTGAAGTTATTTCGGCGATAGTTCCTACACGCATATTAGGACCATAAACGCCAACTCCACTTGTAACGATACTGTGCATGTTATTTATCTTTTTATATCCGTAAGGGTTTTGATAAATAAGTCCTAAAAATAAATTTTCTGGGAATATTTGTCCGGCGTGGGTATGGCCACTTAAATCAAGATCAATGCCATTTTGACTTAACTGTTCGAGTTCAAATGGTTCATGATCTATTACAATAATGGGTTTAGTTTTATCTAGTGTATTACTTAATTCTTTTGGTGTTTTTCTTTTAATAATGTTGCGATTTGGTTTTTTGTAATCTGGTCGACCATAAATTTGGATTTCATTATATAAAATAACTGATTCATCCTGTAATAGTTTAATATCAGCATTTTTTAATAATTTATCCATTCTGGGATCACTATATTTTTGATTGTTATAATTAAATGTAAAACCGGCAAGTATTTTTTCTTTAATATCGTGGTTACCGTAAACGGCATATACTCCGTTTTTAGATTTTATAGTTTTGAGAATTTTTATAAGTTCTTTGGGCTTTTCAATTGTGTCATAATCATTATCAAATATATCTCCAGCCATAATTACAACATCGGCATTTTCTTTATTTATGGCTTCTACCATTCGTTTAATATGTTTAATGCCGATATTATTTCCAATGTGTAAATCAGCAACCATAACAATATTCAAATTTTTAATATTAGATACTTTTTTATTAATTGTTACTTCGTATTTTGTTGTGTGAATAATTCGAGCATTGATGGCTCCATAAATACATATTGTACTAATTACTATAATATTTATGGCACCAATTATTACAAGAATTCTGGTCTTGTAAAGTGAGTCCTGATGGTATTTATTGGTTTTTATTAAAATAATTCTAATTAAATCACATACTAAGATGCATAGTATAATATAAATCATGGCGCCGATAAAGAAGTTGCCAATACCATTAAAAACACGTTTAATATTGCCTTGGGGAAGAAGAAATCCAATAAAGATAGCACTGGCTAGAAATGAATAAAAAGAGATCGTGATAATTTTGGATAATTTAGTTTTAAAAGCCTTATGACAACAACTCATCCATGCTAATAACCAACGAATGATATAAATATTAAATACTATATATATAGGAGATAGAAGTAATGCAATCATACTAGGCCTTCTTTCCTAACAATTATATATAAAGTTAAGAAAATATTCAATTAAAAATCTACCTGAGTAAAAAGTATGGTAAAATAAATTTAGATATTATTAACTATCTAAAGGGGGAATTTTATGATAAATTTGTCTTTGTATAAATCACCAATTGGGAATTTATTATTAGCAAGTAAAAGTAATAAATTAATTGGTCTTTGGATAGAAGGTCAAAAATATTATCCGAAAAATTTTAAAGAAGACGTGCAATATTTTGATGATAATCTATTGTTATTGGCTAAAAGTTGGTTGGAAAAATACTTTAAAAAGGAAAAACCTAATATTTACGATATTCCCTTACAGTTTAATGGGAGTTCGTTTAGTAAAACTGTTTGGCAACTTTTATGTGAAATTCCCTATGGACAAGTAATAACTTATAAACAATTGGCAACTAATGTGGCCCGGAAGTTAAACTTGGCGCATATGTCGGCGCAGGCCGTTGGTCAAGCAGTTGCTCGTAATCCTATTGCTCTAATTGTTCCGTGTCATAGAGTGATAGGGACAAATGGTACTCTAACAGGTTATGCTGGAGGTATAAATAAAAAAGCTTACTTGTTAAAGCATGAAGGTATTAATAATTTAGGAGGTACATATGATTAAAAAAATTGGTGTTTATAAAGATTATTCAGATGAATCAATTAAAAGTGTTTTTGAAGTAGAGCCAAAAAAGGTAATGGAGATGACTTTGCTTTCTAATAGCGAAGTAACAGATGTCGTTTGTGTTCCGACGCACTACAATTGTAATTTAGGATGTAGGATATGTCATTTTGATGATATGAAAGTTAATGAATCAATGGAGTCAGTTAAAGCTATTGATTTTATGAAATGTTTAATAGAAACTTTAACGATTCAGGGAAGAAAGAGAACGAATAAAAAGAGTTTATTAATATCTTTTTCTGGAATTGGAGATCCATTACTTAATATAGAATTAATTGAACAAGTTTATAACTTAGAAAGTATTTTAAAAGAACAATTGGACTATGATATGATTACTTACTCTTTGATAACAATGATGCCTAATGATAACATTGTAAAACTTACAGAATTAGTCAATGAATTAAATATTCCTTTAAAGTTGGGGTTTGCTTTACATACTCCATTTAAAGAGGATAGAGCTCAGTTGTTACCAAAGGTTAGCATTGATTTAGGGGAAGCATTAGATTATTTGCAAATTTATTCTAAAACTATTTATAATAATAAAGCTATTTTAGATAAAGTTGCTAGATCTTTTGAAAGTTTTGAACCAGTCGAAATATATTATAGTTTAATAAAAAATGTAAATGATGGTAAGAAAGAATTACATGAATTATGTAGGATTTTAGAGCAAAATAATTTTGCGGTTAAATTTTGGAAGTTTAATTCAATAGATAATTTAGAAGCTAGTTCTAAAGCACTATTATGGAAGGATAAAATTCTGCAGTTGATCCCTGCTGCTAAAGTACAATTATGCGACTTGCCAGGAAAAGAAATTAATAAATTTAATGGGCGTTTAATTAGTTATTATAAAACTATCGAAAATAAGGATGAAAAAGAAGAGTTTGAAAAATGGAGGCAACAACATGAGGTTTTAGAACAGCAGAGATTGGATAATTTAAGTTGGGATGAATATTTTATGGCTGTTGCCAAATTATCCGCAATGAGAAGTAAGGATCCTAATACTCAGGTGGGAGCATGTATTGTTAGTGATGATAATCGAATATTATCTATTGGTTATAATGGGACACCTAACGGTTATTTAGATGAATGTTTTTTCTGGCAACGAGTTGGCAATCCTTTGGAAACAAAGTATATGTATGTAGTTCATGCTGAGCGAAACGCTATTTTAAATTATCGTGGTAATCGTCGCGATTTTGAAAATGCGAAAATATATGTAGATTTATTTCCTTGTAATGAATGTGCTAAAGAAATTATTCAAGCGGGAATAAAACAAGTAATTTACTTGTCTGATAAATATGCTGATACTCCAGAAAATATTGCTTCTAAGAAACTTTTTGATATGTGTGGAGTAAGTTATAGACAGTTAGAACAAGAACATCAGAAAAAATTGGTAATAGATTTGAATAATTTTAAATAGTTTACTTATAAAGAAGTTAAGTTATTAATAAATTGGCAACAATCATTTTTGACTAATATAACTTTATTGTTGAGTTCTAATGTTAAATTGCAGTCATTATTATTAACTCTTATTAAGGTAGTATTTTTAAATTGTGAAGTCATACTTTCAAAAGGTAATCTAATGATACCTGGAGTATTAAAACCTAATCCTAGTTCTATTAATAGTAATTTTTTATCCTTATTCTTATAAATAAATTCATTATATAGTTTGTTTAACTTAAACCAGTTATTGTCTTCAACAAAAAAATTATGATTTGTTATAGCAATAGCATCTAATTTTGCTATTTTAATATATTCTTTTAGTGTATCAAGAGAAAAAACAAAATTTTCTCCAGTTGCTTTTGGAATTGTATGAATATGAAAGTCAATTTTTTTCAACGTAATCTCCTCCCATAAATTATTTTACCATTCCTTGCAGAATTAATAAATATTTATTAGGAAATTTATTAGGAAATTTATTAGGAAATTTGCTAGGAAAAATTTCAAATGTATAGTATAATTAATTTAAGAAGATCGGAGGTGCTACAATGCTTGGTGTAATTGAAGATAGTAGAAATGAATTTAAAATTAAATTACCCAATGATTTAGAAGAAATAGTTATAGGTTTTCTTAATAGTAAAGATGGCGGTAATATTTATATTGGTGTTGATGATAATGGAAAAGTTATTGGGTTAAAAAATAATTTGGATTTATTGCAAAGGAAAATAAAAGATTTGATAATTTCTAATATAGAACCATCTGTATTAGGCTTATTTGATATTGAGGTTTTAGAAGAAGA
>CALVQP010000037.1 GCA_944358225.1 uncultured Bacilli bacterium | reverse complement strand
ACCTTCGATTTTCCCTTATTTTATAAGTCTTTAGAGGTATTACCTTTTTATAAAAAAGTGTTTAAATTTCCATTTCTTGCTCATTTTCCAAATTCTCAAAAAATTCTATATTTTTGGTGCAACTATTATATTTAAAGTACCCAGTTTCTGGGTTTTTATCAATAACTTTTATTGTATCTTTGTCATATAGATAAATTTCAAGTTCGTTAATGTTAAGTTGCTTTTTTAGATAATCTAATACATAATATTGAGCAATCGTGTCCACATGATTTTTATTAATTTCTTCATTCGTTAATTTCATCATCTTTATTTTCCATATTTTCTTTATTATTTGGCTCATACGGAAGCAATAAACTTTCGTAATAATTTTCTATTACTTTAGATGCGGTTCTTCTATACTGATATTGGTATTATCGATTTTGATAAGATGTCCCGACAAAAAATTAATTTCCAAATTTCCTGTACTAACTTTCATTTTAATTTTGTTTTTAATTTCACAAGGAAAAGGTAATTCTGTTATGACTGTTTTCATAAATATTCATCCCTCCTTTGAGCATGAAAAAAGTCCATAGTATCAAATACTATGAACTTTTCTTTATATAGAAATCGCCAAATGTGCGACTTTCAACCTCAATGGAGCAAGTGAGCGGAATCGAACCGCCATCTCAACCTTGGCAAGGTCGCATACTAACCGTTGTACTACACCTGCAAATTCAATGATAAGATTATTTTATCATTAAATTTAATTACATGCAAGGAAAAATTATTTTTTATCTTTTTGCATAAATTATTTTTTATCTTTTTGCATTATACAAGTACTATAATTAGAAAAATCTAGACGGGAAATGAGGGTTTTGAAATCTTTAAAGTTCCACGTCTTAATATATTCTATGCTATCAAATGTAGGATATTCAAATAATATTACATTATCTAAAAAAGGTTTAATCATACTATGAATACTATCTGGTCTAACACTAACTTCAGTCAAACTTTGTTTTAAATAGAGTTCAAACATGTTTTTGTTAAATTCTAAATTTTTAATGGTATTGATAATTATTTTTTCTAATTTAGAAGGATGGTTAGTATAAGAGCCAATGGATAAAATGCCAAGTTGATTAAAGTAAGCTATTTCGGTAGTAAAGCCATCATCAAATAACTTCTGCTTTAGAGAATTTTTGTAAGCAGTAGATGGAGTACCAAAATTCATTTTCATTAAATAATGCAGATAGAAATCTAATTTTAAAAGTTCTTCTTTGCTAAAATGGCTTAAATCTAGCTTATAGGCTATTTCGATATATTCCTTAGTTGTTGGTAATTTAATAGAACTTCTTTTACAAGCTACTTCTTTTGGTTCGTTAGGTGAAAGTAAAATCAATTTGTGTTTAGGAAAATCTAGTTGTTGATAAATGTTTTTGATTTGTTTTAAAACCTTTTTGTAATTAAAATTACCAGCAACTATTAAAATTTGATTACTAGGATGATAAAATGATTCATAAACTAATTTTAAAAGTTTTATATCAATTTGTTTTAAATCTTCAATGGATCCTCCTATACTTCGAAAAGAGTGATTGGTAAATATATTTTCATATTGCTTTTTGTTAAAAGCTGTGAATTTGTTATCGTCATACATTTTAATTTCTTGGTAAATTGGTTTTTTAACTTCTTCTAAAAGTTCTTTTTTAAATACGGGACTATAACAACTACGAAGTAAAATATCAATGCCAAATTCTAAGTTATTAGTTGTATAAAAATAGTATGATGTATGATGATAACCAGTAGAGGCATTTGTATTCATATTATGTTGCCATAAAATTTCGGTATATCTACCCAGGCTATTTGCTTCTACGACATAGTGTTCAAGTAAATGGGCTAAGCCATCTGGTAGTTCGTATTTTTTGTCGTCAATAGTACAGTATTTTGTAAAACCACCAAATTTAGTAGTTAAATTTACAAAAGTAGAATGTTTTTTCTTATCAATATAAAAATAAATTGTTAAGCCATTATTTAATGTATATGTTTTAAAATTATTAATCATTTTCTTCCTCCTTGATGCAATAAATTGTTTCTAAGTGTAAACGTTTAATAAATTTTAGCAAATTTTTAGGACGAGTGTGTAATAGTTTTTTGTAAATTGTTTTATGTTTAGAATTGATTTTAAAATAAGTATCAATCTTCTCATTTACTAGTGAATTAAAATAATCTTTTTCTTCATTTAAAAATACCTTATAATCTTTTTTTAAAAGTTCTAAATAATTTTGCAGATTTTTAATGTTGGTTAATTGGTGCATAACCTCTTTAATTTTGTTAATTGTTCTATCGGTTTTATCAGCATCAATGAAAGCAAATATTTCTAATATACCATAAGATGTATTGGCTGATGCATAAGTATGATAAACTAGACCTTCTTTAGTACGCAGTTCATTAAATAATAAATGAGTAACATTAGCTGTAAGAATATTTTTGGTTATAGTAAGATATCTTTTATCTTTATTTTGCATATTTTGAATTTTATATATAAGAACTACAGCTGATTGTTTAAAGTTTTTAATTTCAGTAATTTTTTGTTCAGGGTTAGGGCTTAAAAAATGATTGAAATTATTTTTAAAAGAGTGTAATTTTTTATCTTTACTATTAAATTTTTGGTTAAGTAATGAAATAATTTGTGTGTTTTTAGTATTTCCAGTTACAAAAATGTAAGGATTAGTATTATATATTGTATCTTTATAAAATTTATAAATGTCTTTTTCATTAATATTGTTTAATTTTTCGATATTATTGTATAAACTTAGTTCATGATAAAGCCCTTCTTTGTCTATTAGATTCGGCAGTGTAGAATTGATGTATCCTCGTAAGTTTTGAAGACTGTTTTTAAGATTAGTATTTAGAATGTTTTTTTCCCTTTCTAACATAGTTTTATCAAATCCTTGGTTAACTACGTAAGGATGATAAATAAATTCGTATAATAATTCTATTTGTTCTTTTAGTTTGTTAATTTGTAATATTTTGGGATCTGGTATTGTTAAAGTAAATATGCAAAGACCACTAGTAGTAATATGGTCGATATCACAAGATAGTTTTAAAATAAAATTTTCAAGTTTGGCTTTGCTAAATTTTTCTTCACTAGGATATTTTTTGGTCATATAATTTATTACGCATGGTAACATAGTAGCTGCTGCTAAAGTATTTTGGTTATAATCAAAAGGAAAGGCTAAAACGATGGCAATTTTATTAAAATTTTTAGTTTTATTTAATATGATATTTTTTGACATAATTAACACCCTGTTTAAGTATACCATTAATATTTGATTTGCTCTATATTTAATGCTATAATGAAGTTTAGTAAGAAGGGATTACTTTGAAGAAAAAGGCAAATAAAAAAATAGATATTGCTAAAATATTTCCTAAAGTAATAGGTTATTTTATGAATAACCGCTTGTTTTTATCTTATGTAATTTTATCACTAATTAGTGTTATAACTGTCAGAGCTTTAACAATCGGTAATCTTTGGGATTATAAACCATTTGTTTTTGATTTTACCTTAATTATTATAATAGGATCTTTTGGTTATTTAATAAAATCAAAAAAACAATTTCATTATTATTTTATTTGGTTAATAGTTTTTACTTTGATAAATATTATAAATTCAATTTATTATACTTTTTATGTGTCTTTTGCTTCTGTTGGTCTTATTGCCAGTATTTCGCAAGTTGGAGAAGTTGCTGATTCTTTATATGAAAAAATAAAGGTTTTGGATTTTATTTATATAATCTTTCCTTTGATTTTTTATTATATTCATCGAATTTTAGGAAAAAAGAATTATTATACTTTATTAAGTAAAGTTGAAAAAAGCAAAACTTTGTTTTCAGCGACATTAGCAGTTGGACTTGGAATATTATTATTTGCTTTTGCTTGTACTTCTAAAACAGATTATTCTCGTTTAGCAAAACAATGGAATAGAGAATATTTGGTTGAGCGTTTTGGAATTATTTTGTATCAAGGAAATGATATTGTACAAAGCCTTTATCCCAAAATTAATTCGCTGTTTGGGTATGATGAGGCGGCAAGAAAGTTTAAAGAGTTTTATGAAGAGAAAAATAGCATTGTTCACAATGCCAACGAATATACTGGTATTTTAGAAGGAAAAAATATAATCTTTGTCCATATGGAAAGTATGCAACAATTTTTGATGGATTTGGAGTTTAATGGAGAGGCAGTAACACCGACAATTAGACAATTAGCTTCTGAAGGAATGTATTTTTCTAATTTTTATCCGCAGATTAGTGTAGGAACATCGTCTGATACGGAGTTTACTTTAAATACGTCTTTGATGCCTGCTAATAGTGGAACGGTATTTGTAAGTTATTATAATCGTGAATATGTTTCTATTCCGAAATTACTAAAAGAAAAAGGTTATTATACATTTAGTATGCATGGTAATAAAGTCGATATGTGGAATAGATCGAAAATGCATCCACAACTGGGATATGATGATTTATTTTTTGAAGAGAGTTTTAATGTTACAGAAGATAATATTACTGGTTTAGGAATAAATGATTATGCTTTTTTTGAACAAGCAATGCCTATATTAAGAGATATAGAAAATAATAATACAAATTATATGGGAACTATTTTGACATTATCTAATCATTCGCCATTTGATGATTTGGATAAGTATGGGGAATTTGACTTAGCTATTCACAGACAAGAATATAATGAACAAACTGGTCAAATGGAAGATGTAGTCGATGATTATTTAGATGATACGAAAATGGGTAATTATATTAGAAGTGCTCATTATGCGGATTTGGCTTTGAAGGAATTTGTTGAGTATATAAAAAATGATGAATTGTTTAATAATACTGTTTTTATTTTTTATGGGGATCATGATGCTAAGTTAGCTAGAAGTGAATTTAATTATTTATATAATTATGATCCGGAAACTAAAGAGGTAAAAAAAGAAGGGGATGAAGGATATTATAATTATGATTATTATGCGAATGAGCTAAATAAAAAAACTCCTCTGATTATTTGGAGTAAAAATGAAGAGATTAGAAAAAAAATTAATAAAGAAGTATCGTATTATATGGGAATGTATGATATATTACCTACGATAGGTAACATGATGGGATTTAGTTCACCTTATGCTTTAGGTCATGATATATTTGATATAAAAAATGATAATATTGTTATATTTCCAAATGGAAACTTCTTAACTGAAAAAGTTTATTATAATAATTCCACAGGACTTTATTTGCCTCTTAAAAATAATGAAGAGCTAGAGTCTGAGTATATTAAAAAATATCAAGAGTATACAGAACAGTATTTGGATATATCAAATAGTATAATTGTTCATGATTTAATAGGAAAAATAACAATGAATGAGGATAGTGATAGTAATGAGTAAAAAAAAGAAAGTTCTTTTAATAATAATTATCGTATTATTGTTAGCAGCTGGGGGCCTGGTAGCTTATAAGTATTTTTTTCAAAAAGATGAAGTAATAGTTAAAGAAACAAAGAGTTTGGATTCAATTAAGGGATTTGACTATAAATTGGAAGATCGGGATACCAAGTTGTATAAAGAAGAATTTGAGACTTTGAAGAAAAATCTCGAGGGAGATGAAATAGATTATGAAGCTTACGCAAAATCTGTAGCTAAGATGTTTATCATTGATTTATATACAATTGATAATAAAATAAACAAGTATGATGTAGGTAGCTTGGAATTTGTTCATCCTGATGCTTTAGAAAATTATAAGTTAAATGTAGAAGATACTTTGTATAAATATGTGGCTGATAATACTTCTCTTGATCGAGATCAGGAATTACCAGAGGTAGCTAGTATTGAAGTGACTGATTTTCAAGAAGATACATTTGAGTTAAATGATGAAGAAGTTGATTGTTATGTTGTTCAATTATCTTTTAGTTATGTTGAAGATTTGGGATATGATGATAATGCTAAAGTTATAATAGTTAGACAAGATGATAAACTTTATGTTGTCCAAAAATCAGAAATTGATGATTTAGAGGAGTAAAGTGGGAAAAAGTTCCCATTTTTTCTTTATTTAAAAGTCAAAATAATATAAGATAATAATAGTGAGGTGACTGGTGTGGAATTTTGTGATTATCACTTTTTAGAGGGCGTTAGAATTATTAAGTATATAATTACAGTTTTAAAAATTGTTATTCCAATTATTATTGTAGGTATGGGAACATATGATTTGTTTAAAACAGTTATGAATCCTGATAAAGATTCTATTTATGATAAATTAGGAATGTTAGTAAAAAGAGTTATAAGTGCTTTAATTATTTTTATAGCTCCAAGTATTATTCAATTAGTATTTGATTTAACGACTAATATTTCTGATTTAATGTTAGTTTTTAATGATTGTATAAAAAATGCTAATAGTGAGTATATTAAAGCTTTAAAACATGCTGCTTATGAGCAAACAAAAGCTAACTTAAATCAAAGTCAAGATTTTAGCGCAACGTATCAAAAAAATGCCAATATTACTTCTGGATTAGCAGATGGTGAAATTTTGGAAGTTGCACAGAAGATATGGCAACAAGTAGCAGCAGGAGATTATGTTTATGGAGGATCATCAATACCTAATACCGGAAATATGGTTGATTGTAGTGGTTATGTTTCATGGGTACTGTATGAATTAGGATTTGATGATTTCGGGGGATGGCAACATACAACTGGTACTTTTATTTCGACAAATTGGAATGAAACACATGGATGGGAAGAAATTTCGGTGGCAGCAGGAGAGGATGTTACAAATAAATTACAACCTGGAGATATTTTAGTGCGTGGTGTAGGAGCTGCCGGACATATGAATATTACTGTATCAGCGGAAAATGGAACTGTAATGGTTTATGATTGTGGTAAAGATGACTATTGGAAGAATTCTGGTGGAAATCCCATTGATAGGACCGATTTTGCTAAAACTGATTCTAGGCCCGGTAAAATTATTCGCGTTAAATTAAGCGAGGATAGTGAAACATCTGGAGATAGTTCAATTATTAGCTCTTCTAATGATAACAATTTAATTTTTATTGGGGATTCGCGTATGTACGGAATGTGTGATGCCCTATATAATGCTGGTGATAAATGTGCTTATGATAAGGCTGGTAATATACCTTATTATGTTGGTAAAGAAATATATTTCGGTCAAGTATCTATGGGATATAAATGGTTTAATGATACGGTTGTACCAGAGGTTAACAAGATAGTTCAAAAAAATGGGGGTCATAATATAATTATTAATTTGGGAGTAAATGATTTGTACAATATTAACAATTATATTACTAAATATAACTATTTGGCTTCTAATGATTGGAAGGACCAAGACATAATTATAGTTTCGGTTAATCCCGTTGATGATGCTAAAGCCCAAAGTAATGGTTATTCACAATTAACTAAAGAGGTAGAGAATTTTAATAATAATATACGTTCGGGACTTTCTAATTCTAATAATCTTACATATTGTGATGTTAATAGTAACATAAAAAGTAATTTTTTAGCCAGTGATGGAGTACATTATGATAATGCTACTTATAAAAAAATATATGAAGAAATTCTTAAGTGTGTTAATTGAAAACGTATTTTATTTAGAAGTCGAAGTAAAAAAATGCTAAATTTTTAGCATTTTTTTATGAATAAGATTTTTAATCTAAAGAAATATTAGGTGGTAGCTCTGGTGTTTCTTCATCTTCTCCAGTTGACGGTGGAGTTTCTTCTTCATCTGTGTCGTTACTAGATGATGATGATGATTGTTCATCATCATCGGCTGATGGTGTAGTAGTACTTGATTGATTATCTGTTTTAGTACTGGACTTTTGGGATCCGATATTGATATTTGTTTCATCATCATTTTCGTCATGTCTAATTACATCAACTGTTAAGCTCTTGATATTACTTACTAATGTTCTAGCATTTACATTTTGACCTACAACTATACCATTAGCTTTATTTTTATTATATTTAGGATCTCCCTGTTCAATATAATTAATTCTTAAACTAATGTTACGAGCGTTTGCCCAACTTTGAACATAGCCAATAGTGGAATTAGTAAAGTCTGGAAGTAGTTCTTCAGTTGCTTCAGCTTGAACGTTTTGGTTGCCTGCAACTTTTTGTTCATATTCTTCATTAATAGAGAAGTTAAATGTTTTAATATGCTCTGGTTCTTGTAATTCTAGATTAACTTTCATTAAATCAACAATTTCTTTTAGACTAGAACGGTTATATTGGAATGTATACATATTCATTCTTGTGCTTGGATTATACATTGTAAGATCACTACCAGTTAAATATGTATGATCTATGGTAATAAAATCAGTGTTATTTTGTAATGATGTTGTTAACATTTTTTTGAAAACATTATAGAATGATAACATTTTTTGGGTTGTCATGTTAGTATCAATATTTTTACTTATGGCATCTAAAATGCTATAGAAATCATTAACACTTCGAACATTTTTAGCTTTTTTAGCTATCCCTTCGACAACCATTTGTTGATGTTCTACTCTTTGAAAATCTCCTCTAGGTAAAGTTTTACGATGTCTGGAAAAAGCTAGGGCTTCTTCACCATTTAAAGTTTGAAGGCCTGGTTCTAAACAGATAGTATTGCTGCCAAATAGACGATTAGAATCTTGTTCACAAAAAGATATTGGCACATCAACTTCAATTCCTCCAAGGGCTTCGACTAAATCGACAACACCTTTAAAATTTACTTTAACATAATAATCTATGTCTATATCTGTTAAATCCTCAACTGTATCAATAACACATTTAGTTCCACTTGCAGCCGAAGAATTAATTTTGTTTTCAGCACCGTTACGACAAGCAATAGGGACATAGGTATCACGAGGAATACTAAACATTGTAGCGTTCATTGTATTAGGATTAAAAGTGATCATCATTAAAGTATCTCCATTAAACGCTTGATTAGCGTTTAAGCCATCTTTTTCAGAATCTACGCCTAAAAGGAGAATAGTAAATGGTTCTGTAAGTTTTTTGCTAGATACATCATCGGCGGTTAATTTATCTTTGTTTTCCATTTTTTTACTATATTCAGCTATTACTTTGGTATCTTCTTTAATATTGGCAAAAAGTTCTTCGCTAGAAAATATTACGCTGTAATTACTTGTGACAAAAACAGCATCTAATTCTTTTGCATAAAGAGCTGTTAACATTTCGTAGTAGTCGTCATATTCTTTTATAATATCTTCATCAATATTTTCTTCTTTGATAATTTCTTGGGCTAAAATAAATCCTTCAACATCATCGGTGTCACTTATAATACCTATACTATCAATGTCATTTTCATCAGTGTCTTTTAAGGTAATTAAGTTGGAAGTATAAGTGACATATTCTTTACTAATATTATCAATTTTATTGATAGTCTTGTCGATATAGTATGAAGCAAAGCAGAAAACTCCCGAAAATAGTAAAACTATAATGGTACAAACAATTAAAGTTTTTGTTCTTTTAGTAATTAGGGTTAAAAGACCACCTATTAGGTAGCCTAATAGTAATAAATAAAATATGCTTAAGGCTACAATTCTAATAACTGTTTCTATTTGAGCAAGTTTTAAAATATTAATGGTAAAAAATATTAAACTGGCTAAATAAATTAGAAAACTTAAGATAAAAGTAATTAATAATCCTTTATTACATTTTCCCAGTTTTTTAAATAATACTTTCATAAAATTAACCTCTTTTTTATTATAATAAACAATTATACACTAATTATAAGTCAAAAACAACTAGACACATATAATGTCAATTATTTGTTAAAATTGGAGGATATTTTACTTTTTTGGCACTTTTTGATATACTTTGAGTAGTAATAAAGAGGTGTTAGCAATGAAAAGAATAGTTAATTTTAGTTTATGTCTAGCTATTATTTTTACAATGTTTTTTACACCTTTGGTAAATGCTGCTATAGTATACAAAGGAAAAGTTTTAACGGATTTAGGTTTATCAGTACGGCAAGGGCCTGGTACTTCTTATACCAAAATTGGAGAATTAGCTTACGGTGTAGAGGTTGAACTAGTATCCGGAACACCTGTTTCATTAAAAGGGTGTTCTTCAGGATGGTATCAAATTCATTATAATGGAAGCACTGATGCTTATGTTTGTGCCTCTTATTTATCGATAACTTCGAGTTCAACTTCTGGAGATACTGCTGCAACTGATTATGAAAAGCTATTAGAAAGTAAAGGGTTTCCTTCCAGTTATTGGGGGTATTTATCAGAACTTCATGAAAAATATCCTAATTGGGAGTTTGAGGCTGTTCAAACTAATTTAGATTGGTCTTTAAGTGTAGAAGCTGAAAGTGAAGTTGGTGTAAGTTTGATTCAAACTGATCATGATGGTTGGAAGTCAACAGCACCTGGTTCTTATGATCCACAAACTGGTGAATTTATTGTATTAGAAGGAACTAATTGGTATGCTGCTTCTCCCAAAGTGGTAGCTTATTATATGGATCCTCGTAATTTTTTAAATGAAAAAAATATTTTTATGTTCGAAAAATTAAGTTTTGATAGTTCTTATCAAACTAAAGAAGCAGTCCGTAAAGTTTTTAATGGCGGAAGTATGGCCAATTATACAGAGGAAATTTATCAAGCGGGTGTTAATAATAATACGAATCCTGTTTATTTAGCAAGCCGTATTCGTCAAGAAGTGGGTTCTAATGTTGGCGATAGTAGGGCTACTACGGGTGAGACTTTCACTTATGATAACCAAACATATAGTGGTTTATATAATGTTTATAATATCGGCGCAACTACGGGAGCTAGTCCAGTATTACGTGGTTTGGTTTGGGCTAATGGAGGCAGTGATGGGAGCGCTACAAGTTATAATCGTCCATGGCGAAGCATTGAAGCATCTATTGCTGGAGGGGCACAGATGATAGCTTCATCTTATATTAATAAGGGACAAGATACGACTTATTTTCAACGCTTTGATGTATCACCTAATGCTGGAGGTCCTTATGAACATCAATATATGACCAATATAAAAGCGGTATATAGTGAATCTTTGACAGCATATAGTTCGTATGAAGCGGTGAATTTATTGAATAATCAATTTAAATTTGCGATTCCTGTTTATAATAATATGCCATCTACTCCGGCTGAACTACCAGGATTTGAATTAGAGCTTCCAGATGAAGGTGATACTCCAACAGTACCAGAAATTAATCCGGATGATTTAGTTCATACAGTTGGTTTAAAAACAGATGGAGAGTATATTAGTGGTATTTATGAGGGAATGAAGGTAGATGATTTAGTAACATCTTTAAAAAGTAATGGGGGAATAATTAGTACAATTGCTCATGGTAATTTAGCTAATGGGGACCCAATTACCATTAACGGTAAGGAATATAAAATTGTCTTGTATGGTGATGTAGATAATGATGCTACGATAGGTTTAAAAGATTTAGTCCAACTCAAAAAATATATCTTAGGTTATAATAATTTAAATGATATTAAGTTAAAAGCGGCTGATGCTAATCAAGATGGTAAAGTGAGTCTAAGTGATTTAGTTTTGATGAAGAAAAAGATTTTAGGACTGGAAAGTATTAAACAATAGGTGATTTATGAATAAAAAGAAAATACTATTAATATTATTTGCTTTGGGGATATTGGGAATTTTTCAACCTGATGTCAAGGCTGCTTCTCTAACGTTAAGTAGAAGTAGCTCCACTGTGAAAGTGGGATCTACTGTTAAAGTGACGGCTAAGATTAGTGGGGCTCTTAATTATACTTACTCTAATTTTTCTTTTAACTATGATAAACAACGCTTTAGTTTTGTGTCTTCTTCGGATTATTGTAATGCTTTAAATTGTTTGGTGGAAGGTAATAATAGTGTCACTTTAACTTTTAAAGCTCTAACAGAAGGAGATGCTGTTTTTAAAGCTACAGGATCTTTTGAGGATGATGCTTCAGGCTCATTAAGCGCTCAGACAAATGTTAAAGTGACTAATGGAAGTACAAGTGATTCTAATCCTAGTAAAGTATTGGGGAGTAATAATAATTTAGCCTCTTTAAGTGTAGAAGGTTATGAAATCAACTTTAATAAAGATACTTTAGAATATTCTCTTAGTTTAGCTAGTGATGTAACTAGCCTAAATATTAAAGCTACTGCCGAAGATAAAAATGCTACTGTGGGTGGTATTGGTCAAAGAGCGGTTAGTGAGGGATCTAATACTTTAGAAGTAGTCGTTACAGCGGAAAATGGTAGTAAGAAAACCTATGTTATTAAGGCTAATGTAGAAGAAAAACAACCAATTGTCGTAAAAGTTAATGATGATAATTTAAATGTGGTTAAAAATACAGATCTTCTTACTAAGCCTTTAGATTATGAAGAGATAACTATTAATATTGATGGTGTAGAAGTTCCTGCTTTTTATAGTGATATAACTAAATTTACATTAGTTGGTTTAAAAGATGAAGATGGAAATATTTCTTTATATATATATGATGAATCTCAAAATACATACTCTTTGTATCAAGAATTGAATTTGAATGGCTTAAAATTAATGCCATTAACTGAAAAGAAGACTTTTAAAAATTATATTAAAGAAAGTATTACGATTAATGATTTAAAAATAGATGCTTTTAAATTTAAAAGTAAATCAGAATTTGCTATAATTTATGCTTTAAATTTAGAAACAAATCAAAAGGATTTCTATGTGCTTGATCTTACTAATAGTACTGCTTTAAGATATGATGACGAATATGTTAATTATTTGGAAAAAAAGATAGATAATTATTTATTGGTGATTTATAGTTTGGGGGCTGTTGTTGCCTTAGCATTAATAATTATTTTGACTTTATGTATTAAAAATTCGAGAAGAAAGAAAAAAATCAAACATATTTTAAATAAGATTAGTGGAACGACTAATGATGAAGTGTTAGATAAAGTAGCGTTAGCTGAAGAAGTAAGCACTCAAGATGAAATGTATAATTTATTTGAAGACGATAAATAAAAGAAGTAAAATAGCTTCTTTTTTGCTTTGAAAAAGAAGTTGTATTTGTATGGCAATCGCTTAAAAATGTAATAAAATTAACTGATGCTTGGAATAACTTCAAATATCAGTTTTTCTATATTT
>CALVQP010000036.1 GCA_944358225.1 uncultured Bacilli bacterium | reverse complement strand
AATTATTTATTTCTGCTGGATTACAAAAGTATTTCCAACTGCATTTGCTTTTATAATTTTAATACCAGCATTAATGTTTTTTATTTATTGTTTAACTTTTAATAAAAGAAGTAAAAGAGGTAATGATGATTATGCTAAATGGAAAGCTTTTAAAAGATTTTTAGAAGATTTTGGAACTTTTGAGACTAAAGAATTACCAGAAATTATTTTGTGGGAAAGATATTTGGTGTATGCTACAGTATTTGGTGTTGCGCAAAAGGTTGAAAATGCAATGAATGTACAAATAAAAGCCTTTGATCTTAATGAAACGATGGCTAATCAAGTTGCTAATGGTTACATGATGCATCATGTTTCTGTTAATATTTGTAACGCTATTAATGATAGTATTACATCTGGTATGAAATCGGCGACTTCGGAAGTAGCACATTCAGTTTCTTCTAGTGGAAGTGGTGCTGGGGGAGGATTTTCTTCCGGTGGATTTTCCGGCGGTGGCGGCGGAAGCGGATTTTAAAACTTATGAGAAATTAAATATAGCTCTATTGACTAAAGATGAAAAAAATAATATAATCTTAAGCAGAAAACAGAGGAAAAAGACGGTAATATATCACTTTTTTAAAGAGACTTGATGGTAGGTGAGAATCAAGAAAAAGATATATTATAGATCACTTTGGATGTGCTATAAAGAAATAAAGTATTTATAGACGTAGACTTACGTTACAAGTAAAAAGTGTATGATAAAATCATAAATTAAGGTGGTACCACGGAAAAATTTCGTCCTTTAGTTTATGATTTTTTATTTTAAGAGGTGGGAAAATGAAGAGATATGAAGAACTTGATAAAAGAAATGTTCATGAAGTCGAAAAAGATATTTTAGCTTCATGGAATGGGGTAAATACTATTTTACAAAAAACAATTGAAAATAGAAATGGTTGTGAGAATTTCGTCTTTTTTGACGGCCCTATTTATGCTAATGCACTACCAGGATTACATCATCTTTACGGGAAAAACATTAAAGATTGTTTTTGTAAGTATCAAACTATGCAAGGTAAAAAAGTGTTAAGAAAAATTGGTTTGGATACCCATGGTTTACCAATTGAGGTAAATGTGGAAAAAAAGCTTGGCTTTAAATCAAAATTAGATATTGAGAATTTTGGAGTTGATAAATTTAATCAAGAATGTAAAAAAGCAACTGATACTAATGTAGCTGATGTTATTAATTTAACAAATATGATGGGACAATTTATTGATACGGACCATCCTTATATTACGTGTAGTAATGAGTACATTGAGAGTGAATGGTGGGTGATAAAGCAGTTTGCTTTAGCTAATTTGTTATATCATTCTAACAAAGTGTTACCATATTGTACGAGATGTGGTACAGAACTTTCAGCTCATGAAGTTGCTCAGGAATATCAGGAAATTCCTGTAAATACGGTTTATGTTCCTTTTAAGTTAAAAGATATGGAAAGTACTTATGCACTGGTTTGGACGACAACACCTTGGACATTACTAGCTAATGTAGCTTTGTGTGTAAATCCTAAAGAAAAATATGTTAAAGTTAAAGCACAAGATAAATATTATATTTTAGCAGAAGCTTTAGCCGAAAAAGTGTTAGATGAAGAATTTGAGATAGTAGAAACTTATCAAGGAAAAGATTTAGAAAATATTCAGTATGAGCAATTTTTACCATTTATTAAACCCGATAAGAAAGCTTTCTTTATTACTTGTGATGAGTATGTAACCATGAGTGATGGTACGGGTATTGTTCATATTGCTCCTGCTTTTGGTGTAGATGATGCTAATGTAGCTAAAAAATATGATTTGCCAACAATTAATCTCGTAGGAACTGATGGTAAATATAAAGAAGGACCTTGGAAAGATAGAATTGTTTATGAAGAAAAGTTAGAAATTGATATTATTAAGTATTTAGCGGGAGAAAATAAGTTATATAAAAAGGTTAAAATAAAACATAACTATCCGCATTGTTGGCGTTGCAAGACTCCCCTTTTGTATTATGCTAAACCAGCTTGGTATATTAAAACAACTGCCTATAAAGATAAAATTATAAAAGCTAATAAAACGGTTAATTGGTATCCAGCTTTTGTAGGGGAAAAACGTTTTGCTAATTGGCTTGAAAATTTAGTGGACTGGGGAATTTCTCGTAATCGTTATTGGGGTGCACCTCTTCCTGTTTGGACTTGTCAATGTGGGCATATGCATACGATCGGTTCTATTAAGGAATTAAAAGAATTAGCTTTAGAGGAAATTGATGATGATAAATTAGATCTACATCGCCCATTTGTTGATAACATTCATATCAAATGTAGCAAATGTGGTCAAAGTATGAATAGAGTTAGCGATGTTTTGGATGTTTGGTTTGACTCAGGTGTAATGCCCTATGCACAATATCATTATCCTTTTGAAAATAAAGAGTTATTTAATGAACAATTTCCAGCTGATTTTATCGCTGAGGGTATTGATCAAACAAGGGGCTGGTTTTATGTTTTACTAGTAATTTCGACATTTATAAGTGGTAAAGCACCATACAAAAATGTTTTAGTTAATGATTTACTTTTAGATGCCGAGGGTAAAAAAATGAGTAAATCTAAAGGAAATGTGATTGAACCATTTAGTGCTTTAAAAGAATACGGGGCAGATGTAATAAGATTTTATTTATTATATGTTTCGCCAGTATGGACTCCTTTAAAATTTGATATTGAAGGTATTAAAGAAGTTTATTCGAAGTTTTTTAATCCTCTTCGAAATACTTATAATTTCTTTAGTATGTATGCTAATACGGATGATATTGATATTAAAAACTGTCAAATAGATGTTAGCAAAAGAGAAGATATTGATAGATGGCTAATTTCTAAATATAATCATCTAGTTAAAGATGTAACTACTTATTTTGAAGAGTATGATTTAAATAAAGTAACGAAAGTATTATGTGAATTTGTTAGTGATGATTTATCTAATTGGTATATAAGACGTAATCGAAAAAGATTTTGGAAAAATGAGCTTGATGTAAGTAAGAAGAGTGTTTATTTGACTACTTATGAAATTTTAGTTGGTCTTTCTAAATTAATTGCGCCAATAATCCCTTTCTTATCTCATGAAATTTATTTTAAGTTAACTAAAAAAGAAGTTCATTTAGCAGATTATCCAAAAGTAAGTGGAGAATTAATAGATGATAAATTAGAAGCTAAAATGGATTTGGTAAGAGAAATTATTAGTGTAGGACGTCAAGCAAGAGAAGAAGCGAAAATTAAAGTTAGACAACCATTATCTAAAGTTATTATTGATGGTAAAAACGAAGAAATTTTAAGTGATTTAGTGGATTTAATTAAAGAAGAATTAAATGTAAAAGAAGTAGAATTTACAAAAGAGTTAAACAAGTATATGAATTTTAGCATTAAACCTAATTTTAAAGTGGCAGGACCAGTGATGGGCGCTAAGATTAAGGAATTTGCACAAGTTCTTTCTACATATACTCAAGAAGAGATTATTGATTTATCAAATGGGGAAACACACTTTTTTGAAGTGGAGGGTCAAAGATATGAGTTTACGAAAGAAATGACTGATGTTAGAACAAGTGCTAAAGATGGTTTTGATGTCGGAATGATTGGGGGTAATTTTGTTATTTTAAATACTACTTTATCCCAAGATTTAATCGAAGAAGGTATTGCGAGAGAATTTATTTCTAAAATTCAAAATTTACGTAAAGCTTATGATTTCGAGATTACTGATCGCATTATAATTTATTATCAAGCTGACGATGATATAGTTAAGGCTATTAAAAATAATGAAGAGTACATAAAAAAAGAGGTCTTGGCTGTAAAGCTAGTTTCTAGTGATCAAGATTTAAAAGAGCAAGTAACTATAAATACGCAAGAGATAAAAATTTTAATAGAAAAACAATAAAATATGAAGAAGTAGAAAAGATGTTTGACTAGATGTTTCTACTTTTTTACTGGAATTTTATTACACTTGTAAAATATCTTTAAAAGAAGTATAATACAATTTATTCAAAAGGGAACAGGAGAATATATTTATGGCTAGGGTGGATTTAGAATATATTAAAAATCACTTATTAGTATTTGAACGTTATTTACGTATGTATGAGCGTTCTTTTGATAAAGAAAAACGATTGCAGCAAAAATGTGCCAGTTATGCTAAAAAACGAAATGAAGTAGATGAAGATAATAGTATTGTAGCTATGCGAGAACAAGTGGTAGTTGAAAAATCTAATGTTGAAAATAATTCAACATTAGATATTTATAAATATCTAAAACTTCTATTAAATACTACTAAAAAAGAAGAAGTAGAAAAGATGTTAATTTCTTTTGGAAATAACAAACATTTAATTAATCTTTTAATATTAGAACTTTTGAAAGAAAAACATGAAGCTAGTGAACTTGCTTTAATGGATCGTTCTTTAAATGAGGAAATCTTAGAATATATTGACAGTATTGATCAAAAATTAGAGTGGTTAGATGAAATTAAAGAACAGGAAGAATATGAAGAAGAATTTGTAGAAGAAACTATTAAACCTACTTACTTAGTATTTTTAGAAAATGAAAATGAACAGATGATATTTTTAAAAGGAATTAAAAAAATCCCTCAAGAATATTATCCGGATATTTTAGTGATGTTGGAAGATTTAAAAAGTTTAAAAAATGTTAAATATAAACATATTTATACAATTGGTTGTCATGAAATGCGTAGAGATAATTTAAGAATTTTTTATAGAAAATATGAAAATACACAGGCAAGATATATTCTAGTTTTAGATTGTATTGTCAAAAAAGTTAATAGTAGTAGTTACTATCGTTCTTATTTAAATAGTATGATGCAAGTTTATAAACGGGAAGTAGCCAGAGTAATAAAAGAGCTAGAAACTAGTTTAGATGAAGAAAGTGATATTTTTGTAAATCAAGAAGATATAATAATAGGTGCGTTAGAAAAGGGGGTAAATAGGCATGTTAAAAGAAGAGCTTATTGAAAAAATTGAAGAATATATTAATAGTTATAGTGATTATTATGAAGATGAGGGTATTAAAATATATGCTAATGCAATTGAAGATGTAAAAATTTTAAGAAAAAAATATCCTAAAAAATATTATATGTCGTTATTTTTTCCTTTAGTGGCTGCAGCAAGTTCCAGAAATTCAATTGAAGAAAATCTTTATTTGCTGTTAAATTTAAAAAAAGAGTTAGAAAATTTGACTACTAATCATGCTTCTTATTATGATTTAAGATTTATAAATAATATGAGTACAGATGATTATAACTTACTATTAAAGTACTTAAATTTTATGGAAGAAGAATTTAAAATGGCAAGTTCTGATGATGAAGAGTTTTTTAATAGTTTAAAAAATTTCAAGATGACAGATTTAAAAAGAATAAAAAATCTTAATATAGCACGTTTTGAAACGATTTTTGCCCTTTTAGCTGATTATATGGGAAAAGATCTTAAAATGGCTGCTATACCGGATTTAAGTATGATTAAAGAAATAATTTTAAATCGTAAAAAAGATAACAGGATTCCTATAAATTTTAAGACTGTCTTTATGGCTTTAAAATTCGAGGAGTTTTTTGAGCAAAATCCTATGAGGCAAGATTTAGAAAATTTTTCGTATAAATTATTTATCGCATTTAGAGATAGTAAGCATATTGAAGATTTTTTTAACGTTTTAAGTTTTATTGACTTAGATGAAGCACAAAAAAATATTTTGTATTTAGATAATTATGCGAATGTAGTTGATGAATTTGGACCTTTAGAGGAAGTAAGGGGAGAATTAAACCATATTATGGATATATTGACATTTACTCATAAGGAACTACAGGGATTAAAAAAGCAATATGAAAAATTGTATAGAGAATGTTATATATTTTATAAAAGACTAATTAATAATATTAGGGGAATAAAAGATGATAAATTTATTTATAGTTTTCATTTAGAACTAAGTAAAATTGGTGATGAAGAAATTAAAGCGAATGTTATGTATTTTATTTATACACATAACTTAAAAGTTTTAAAACAAATAAAAGAAGAAAATAGAAATAGCAATTATTATAATTATGATGATTATAAAAAATTACTTTTAAAATATAATATAAATTATGATTTAGATAGTGCTTTTTTAGAAAAAGTTGGAGGATTAAAAGTAGTTGAAGACTTCTTAAAATATTTAAAGAATAATCGATATGACTTTATTTTAAATAATAAAAATAATTTGGAAGAGATTTTAAGATTTAGTAGTGTTGAGAAGATGCAAACTATTAGAAATTTAATAGGTAATAATCCGGAATTTTTAAAATTCATCCAGAATAATTTACAAGTATTTACTATATATTATGAACAAATAGTGCAGAATATAGAGTTTTTAAATAAAAAAAGTATAGAACTAAAAGATTTAAATATTTTATTTGAAGATTTGGATTCTTTAGAAAAACATGTGAATTTAGCAGAATGTTATAAAATTAATTTGCGTAAAAAGGAGACAAATGAAAGCTTTTTGAAAGATAATAAGCTTTATGATTATTTTGATAATTTTATAGAATTGGGTTATTATACATTGGCTAGAAATAATTTGGGATTATGTGGTAATAATAGTGAGGAAATTATTAAAAGATTATTAATTGCTAATACCCTAGATTTAGAGGTTTTAGAAAAGAAAAAAATTGATAAAACTATTATAGATGGTAAAAATTTTTGTGTCCCTAATAATATGTTGGATCGTTATTTGTTTGATGATGTGTCACTTTATATAAGGCCTGATGTTTTAACAACATTAACAAATTCTTTTAGTTTGGATGTAAATTATGATCATTATTTGATTAGTTGGCTTGATGAAAACTTTTGGCTTTCAGATCAGGAATATGCAATAGATGAAATTATTATATCTAGATATAAAGTGAAAAGATATTTTAAAACTCTTTTGGAAATTTATCCTGATAAGGATGAAAAAAAATTGTTATTCTATGCTATTATTTATAATTCTAAGTTATCATTAGATAAAATTGATAATATATGGTCTTTAATTAGAATAGATGATAAGTCTTATCAAAGAAAGTTGGAGATTGATGTTTGACAAATAATTGTCAAGCATTTTTTTGTTGACAAAAGAAAGAAGAGAAGTTCCAAGATTAAAGGAAAGCTTAGTCTTTCTTTTTTGGCTAATGTAAAACTTTTCTGACTTCTTTAATATTTAAGAAGAAGTGAAATAAGGAGCGTACAAAATGTACGTTTTTATTTTGATGAAACTTATTAAAAAAATAGATGTGAATAATCTGTCAGAATTTGATGAAGCTTGGGAAATTCAATATATTAAATGTAAAGTTAAGTTTTTTTGTTGACAATAGTAAAAAAGTGAGCTTAATATTAGTCTAGGGGTCTAAGAGGTGAGCTAATGAAAAAAAACGGATTTTTAGCAACTTCGGTGCTATATTCTTTCTTTTTAAGTTTTTGCATATTAATGGCCGGGTTATTAGCTAATTATACGCATCAAACCTTAATATTTGATAAATCATCAAAGCCATTAACTTATGAAGAAGAAACATTTTATTTGACTGTAAAATTACCGGCGATGTATGGATATAGTATGGAACAATTAAAAGCTTTAGGTTTAACATTAAAAGATATAATTTTAGAAAATAATGTCTATACTATCCAAATACCCGTAAAAAATTTAAGTGAGGAAAAAATATTAGATATTTATGGAGATAGATATACAATAAGTGATAATCCTAATTACTATAGTTTTTTTAATACTGATTTCGCTACTCAAGAACTAATAGGAATCGACAGCGAAACAGATACTTGTAAGATAGTAAGTAAGGTTAGTGATAATTATGAAGATTATACGCAAGTAAAATTACAAGTTAATTCTAAGGATAAAAATTTAGAATGTGATTTAACAGATACGAGTGTGGCTTTATTATTTGATATGAAAGTTAATGATTTAACAGATGATTTAGCTAAAAAAATTTCTAATAGATTTATTGATCAAAACAGAGATAACGAAGGTTTTGAAATGCTTAGTTATTCTCTAATTGATAATAAAATGTATATGATGAATAAAATAAATTTTAAATACTTAGTAAATAATGGTCCAGCTGGATTTGATGCTTATATTTTTAATCAAGGTTTACAAATTGATAACGTAGAATATACTGGTAATGCTAATAATTATTTTACGATGTACAACAATGCAGCTTATGGTTGTTTAGAGTTTAATTTGAATAGATTATATCCAGTAGAGGATAAAACAGTGGATACAGTAAGAGGTAATAGTGGAGGTAATCGTTTTGCTCCAGCTGATTGGGAAATGTCTAATGTATTAATGCCTGTTTATAACAGTGATAGTGATGAAGAAATTAGAATTTGGGATCTCAATGACATAAATGGAGCTTATCATGTAGGTCGTGTAACGGCTAGTTTGAATATATTGACAGTTATGTCATCAGTGCAGTTGCATAATAGTGAAACTAATTCTATTGATTTTGCTTATGAATATTTGGGAACAACAACAGCAACTACTTCTCGAGGAGAAATTACGATGTATGTTTATAACATATATTTAAACAAAGGTGAAAGTGGAGTAATATATTATGATATGGGTGGTGCAGAAGGATATGAAAATATTCATTATCGAGAAGGAATAATGACAGCATTTAGCTCGTATAGTACAGAATGTGATTATGGAGATGGAGGCTGTGGAAAAAGTGGAATAAAATATATTTTAAATGAATATAAGGGAGGTTTAAAAACTATTGCTTTATGGACTGGGGAAGTTTCAACAGCTGAAGATGATGAATATATAGATTTACCGGAATTTGATTGGGACGGTGATTGGTGTCCATGGGGATGTTAAAAGAAAGCTTAGTCTTTCTTTCAGGCCGTTGACAAAGTCGGTTTTTCAAACCGGCTTTGTCAATCGGCCGTTTTTATTTACCATTTTAGATATAAAAAAGAGCATTTTTAGGGTTTTAATACCTAAAAACACTCATTTTTTACTGTTATCTCCCACTTTCATAAAACATAAAATATTACTATTTCCAAAAAAGTAGTTTGTCAACAGTCTGAATAGAAGCAAAGGGTAAATTTGCTTCTATTTTAAGGTTTAATAAATTTTAGTTATCGGTAGCTACAATGGGTGAAGTTGTTTTGCTATCATCAGAAATATTTTCAAATACCGTACTTGTTTTAGCTAAACGAATTGCTGCTGTAGGGCAACTTTCGATGGCGTTAGTTAATTCTTCTGTTTGTAAATTTTCATTAGAAATTACTTTAGATAGACCATCGTCATCCCAATCAAAATGAGCTTCATCTATGCTAATACAAGCTCCACAGCCAATACATTTGTTTTTTTCAATATCTAAAATATCCATAAATCATTCTCCTTTAGAAATATTATATAATAAAGATTTTAGAAAATGCAATTAATTTGGTGAATACTGTTTTAAATTTAGTGGGGCTATGTTATCATAATAATAGTGGAGTGAGTATTAATGAATAGTAGAATGGATAGATATACAAATAAAACTAATATTGGGCGTCGAAGTCAAAAAAATGAAGAGTTATATAAACAAGTTAGTCAAGAAAGTATTGAAGAATTTAATGTAAATTCTAATGTATCTATATTAAAAGATGATGCTAAAAATATAGATTTAGAAATGTTAAAAGAAATGCTTGAAAAAAAATATCGCGAACCAAGTCGTAAAAAGACGATAAAATTAGAAGATCTTGAGGAAGTAGAAGAACAAATAAAGTTAGAGCAAACTAGAGAATATGATATTAATGCGATATTAGAAAAAGCTAAAGAAAAAAAGACTGTTGATTATGAAACCGAAAGATTAAAGAAGATTCGTGATACCCAATATGATATTTTAAAAGGTTTGGATTTATCGAAAAAAGAGCCTGAAGAGATGCAAAAAGTTACCAATGATGAAGAAAAGTTGATGAGTTTAATAAATACTATTACGGCTAATGAGCTTAGTAAAAAAGAAAAAGAAGAAAGTGTTGATCCGTTAGATATATTAAGTGATTTAAAGGGTAATGATAATACTGCCGTTATTGAAGGTCTTAAGGAAAATACTTCATCTAATACGCAAATAAATACTGATAAAATAAAAGAAGTTGTAAAAAAAGAAGTTCAAAGTCAAATTGATAATTCATTTTATACAAAGTCCTTTAAATTATCCCAGAAAGATTTTGAAGAATTTAAAGATTTAGAAGATGATGTAAAAACTAATAAAATATTTGTAACTATTCTTACTATAATTGTTATATTGGCTTTTGTATTTGGTGTATTCTTGTTTTTGAATAACTATTTTAATTGGGGAATTATTTAGAAAAAATAACATACTATTTAGTATGAAACTAAGACATAAAAAATTAAAGTTTAAAACCTTGTTAATAATAGTTATTGCCCTAGTTTTAGGACTTTCTTTTTTTATGATATATCATATTAATAAATTAATGAATACAAAGATGAGTATAATTGTGGAAAATAAAATAAGTAAGTTAAGTAACGATATAATTATGGCTGCTTTTAATGATGAGTTAATTTCTAATCATGATTTTAGTAAGATAATTAATTTAACGAAGAATAAAGATGATGAAATTGTAGCTTTGGATTTTGATTTAGAAAAAGCATATCAAATATCGATGAATTTGACGGAAAATATTCGCTTTTCTTTAAACTCTTTAGCTAGTAATACTGCCATTGATGATGAAATTGTCAAATTTAGTGAAGATAATGCATTAATTATGTTATTACCACTGGGTTTAGCTAGTAATAATTTTTATTTGGCTAATTTGGGACCTAAAATTCCGGTGAAAGTAAAATTTGTCGGGAATTTAGTGACGGGTTTAGAAACTAAAGTTAAAGACTATGGAATTAATAACTCGTTAATTGAAATATATATCAATGTGACTTTGACAGAAGAAATAATTGTGCCATTTGTTAAAGAAAAAGTAAATAATAGTAGTCAAATTTTATTAGGAAGTCAAGTTATTAATGGTAAAATACCAACTTTATATAATGGTTATTTAGAAAAAAATAGTTCATTAATTAATGTTCCTTTGACTTAATATGTGATATAATTTAGTTGGATAGAGGGTTGTCTTATGCAAGAAGCTTTGATAGTAGCAATTAAAAATTATATTGAAGGAAAAAGGGAAGACCAATTTTCTTATAATATTATTAAACTTTTGAGTTATATTTATAGCGAAGCTGATATTATTAATCCTTATAAATTGGGAGATTTTAGATTGCTTGATACTAATTTAAAAAAATATGGATTAACAGATATAGAATTAGAAAAGTTTGATACAGCTTTTAATAAATATGTAATTTATCATAATAATGATGGTTTTTATACTCTTTATAAAATTATGATGGATATGATTGCTTTAAAACATCAAAAAGTGCCCTTAAGTAAAGAAGATATAAAGCGTTATGAAGATATATTTTTTGCTGGTAGAACTGTTAAGGTTTTAGAAGATTATTGGAATAATACTTTATATAAAATTAATAATAAAAGTGATAAAATGGTAGCTAAAATATATTTGCAAAAGAAAAGCATTAATGATTTAAAAACTTTGAAACATTATAAATTAGTTAGAGAAAAAGAAGAGGAAATTTCTAAATATAATCAAAAGTTAGAAACGGGCAGGATTAAAGCTAAGATAGTAAAAATTTCTAATACGCCGATAACTCCTATCAGTTCTGGTAATGGTTTTGTAGATATTATCATGATTTTAAGTTTTGTAGCAACTGAGGTTTTAGTAGGAGCAATGGCAGCAATTACATTAATAAAGGGGTAGTTATGATAGAGGTAAATAATAATAAATATCAAGTTATTGAGACAAATATAGAGAAATTGGAAATGGAAGAACTGCAAGATAAATTAACTGATTATTTTGATTATTTTGATTATATTGTAGGGGACTATGCTTATAGTAAATTAAGGTTAAAAGGTTTTAATAAAAAAGAGAATCCGAATTTTAAAAATATTAATGATTTTGCAAAGAAGGATGAGTATTTACAAAATTATTGTGCTTATGGATGTAAGTATTTTATTTTAGAAAAGATAAAAAAAACTTAAAAGTGTGACAATAATGTGTATGAAGATGGATACTAAGCTTGATTTAGCAAATTAGATGTGATATTCTTAGTTAGAATAGAAGGCGGTGTTGATTATGGATTTTTTCAATAAGATATACAATAGTGAGTATTTTGTTATTGGATTATTCGTGATTATTGGGATATTATTAATTCTTTTTGTTTTACTTATATTATCAGGTAAGAAAGAGCAAAAAGAAAATGGCAAACTGTCTAGTAAAGATGAAGCTATGGATAAAAATTTAGAAACTATTAATAATGTTAATTTAACTGATTTTAGTGTTAGTGAGCAAAATGATACTGTAAAAAATAATCAAGCAGAAGCTTTTAAACAATTAGATAATAAAGAAAAATTGGAGCAAAATCTAGCTGATAGTATTAAAACAGTCGAAGCTTTGGAAGAAAAAGCTCAAGAACAACAATCTCAAGAGTTGTTTAATACAAGTATTTTTCACGATATGCCTCAGCAAGTAGCGGCGATGAGTGAACAAAATAGTGCTTTAGAAGAAAAGTCAGAGGAAAATTCTTTAACGGCTAATTTATTTGAGCCTTTACCAGATTTAGATAAAATAGCACAGATGCGTAATGATGATAAAGAAGTTTTTAAAGAAAGTCCAAAAGATAATCTTAATTTTGGGATGCCGACTTTTGATAAACCAGTTTTTGAACCACCAGTATTTGCTAAACCAGAAGAAAAAGGTACTGAGCCAGCCTTTAGTATGCCAACAATAAATAAAGAGGCTAAACCCGATTTACCGTCGTTAACTTCTGATAATAAAACTGAAGATTCTGTTAAGTCGCAACATTTGCAGTTTAGTTCTGTTTATGTAAATAATCCGGCTGAAGCTTCTAAAAGCGTAGAAGATGTTTTAGTTAAAGAAAAGAAAGAACATAAACCTTATGATCCATCGTTATTTACTTCTTATGTTAAAAAAGAAGAGCCAAAGAAGGAAATTGATTTAGATAAAACAATAACTAACATGCATATTCCAAAGGTTACACCTGTGCCACCACTTCCTGAAAATCCGGCGCCAGCTACCAATAGAACATTTAGTTTTGATTTACCAACATTAGCTAAAGAAGAACCAAATGATTCTAAAAAAGATTCTCAACAAGAGTTACCTGGTTTTCCATCATTTATTAATGAGACATATGATGTAAATAAGTAAAATCGCAGTAAAGGGTCCTTGAAGAAGGACTTTTTTTTGTGCTATAATGATTCATGGTGAATAAGACTATTGCGAATTATGATGAAAGTTCAATAAAAATATTAGAAGGTCTAGAAGC
>CALVQP010000035.1 GCA_944358225.1 uncultured Bacilli bacterium | reverse complement strand
GGAGCACCCGGGCCCGCCGGAGCAACAGGCCCCACCGGAGCAACAGGCTCAACGGGAGCAACAGGCCCAACCGGAGCAACAGGCCCAACCGGAGCAACAGGTCCAACGGGAGCAACAGGCCCAACCGGAGCCACAGGTCCAACGGGTCCAACGGGTCCAACAGGTCCAACAGGTCCAACAGGTCCAACTGGCCCATAAGAAAAGCGAGTTTTTACTTGCTTTTTTTAATAAAATTTTTTTAAAAGCATAAAATTAGTGAGGTGTTTTATGAAAAAGTTTAATATATGTGTATATGCAATTACTAAGAATGAGGAAAAATTTGTTAAAAGATGGTATGAATCGATGAAAGAAGCTGATGAAATTTATGTTTTAGATACAGGATCTACTGATAAAACTGTTGAGATTTTACAGTCTTTAGGAGTAAATGTGGTGGTTAAAGAAATAAAACCATGGAGATTTGATGTAGCTAGAAATGAATCTTTAGCTCTAGTGCCTGATGATTGTGATATTTGTGTATGTACAGATTTAGATGAGGTTTTTGAAAAAGGGTGGCGAAAAGAATTAGAAGCTATTTGGGGTGACAATACACGAGTAAGATACAATTATAATTGGTCTTTTGATAAAAATAATCGTCCAGCAGTTAATTTTTATATTGAAAAAATTCATGCTCGTAAAAATTATGAATGGAAAAATCCAGTTCATGAAATATTAGTGTGTCATGGAGAAGAAAAGGCGATTACTACTGATAAAATTATATTAAATCATTATCCTGATGCTAGTAAATCTAGAGGCAGTTATTTACCACTTTTAGAATTATCTGTAAAAGAGGATCCAGAAAATGATCGTAATATGCATTATTTAGGTCGAGAATATATGTATTACGAAAGATATAACGAATGTATAGATACGTTAATTAAACATTTAGGTTTAAAAAGTGCAACCTGGAAAGATGAAAGAAGTGCTTCGATGAGATTTATAGCTCGTAGTTATTCGAATTTAAAAAGAATTGAAGAAGCTAGAATGTGGTATAAAAAGGCAATTGAAGAAACTCCTTATTTAAGAGAACCTTTAGTTGAACTGGCTATGTTAGAGCATGATCAAGCAAATTATGAAGAGGTAATAAAATATTTGACAAAAGCTCTACAAATTACTGATAAGTATAAATCATATATTAATGAACCATGGTGTTGGGATCAAACTATTGATGATTTATTATCTATAGCTTATTTTCATACCGAAGAATACGATAAAGCTTTATTTCATGTAAATCAGGCGTTAAAGATAGATAAAAATGATACACGTTTGAAAAATAATAAAAAATTAATGGAAAAAGCCAAAAATGGTAAAAATATAAAAAAATAGTTTGACAAACATTTGTATGTGATGATATATTATTATTTCTTGGTTAGGACTTGTTTAAAAGGAAAGATATTTATATAATATTTGAGGAGATGATGAATTAATGTTGAAGAAAGTTAGTGTGGGAATAAGCAATCGTCACGTACACTTAACAGAAGATACTTTTAAAAGTTTATTTGACTTAGAAAAATTAAGTTGTCGAAATAAATTAAACCAAATTGGAGAATTTGCTAGTAATGAACGAGTAACTATTCAATGTGGAGAATATAAAATTGAAAATGTTGTTATTATAGGGCCTTTCAGAGAGTATAACCAGGTGGAAATATCAGCTAGTGATGCTCGAAAATTGAAAGTGAGTCCGCCGGTACGAAAAAGTGGAAATGTTAAGGGATCTGTGCCGGTTACTTTAATAGGACCTAAAGGAGAAGTTAGTTTAGAAGAAGGTTTAATTATAGCTAATCGACATGTTCATTTTAGCTTAGAAGATGCGAAAATGAATAATATAGTTGATGATCAAAAGCTTTATATTAAAGTTACTGGTGATAAGGCTGGAATAATGGAAGCGGTAGCTAAAGTAAGTAAAAATGGCTACTATGAATTGCATATAGATACTGATGATGCAAGTGCCTTTTTACTATCTAATAAAGATGAGGTGGAAGTAGTTGAGCACCTTTAAAATTGGGAACGTAGTTATCAAAAATCAAATTGTATTGGCGCCGATGGCAGGTATTAGTAATACGAGTTATAGAAAAATTATTAAACAAATGGGAGCAGGATTAATCTATGCAGAAATGGTTAGTGATAAAGCTTTAGTGTATGAGAATGCCAAGACTTTCGATTTATTAAAAATGAGTCAAGAGGAACGTCCGATAGCCCAACAAATTTTTGGGAACGACGTTTCTTCTTTTGTCCAAGCGGCGAAAATTGTTGAAAAAGAAATGAAACCGGATATCATTGATATTAATATGGGCTGTCCAGTACCCAAAATTGCTTTAAAATCCCAGGCTGGCAGCGCTTTGTTAAAAAATCCGGCCAAAATAAAAGAGATAGTTAGCGCTGTTGTTCAAGCGGTTAATGTCCCAGTAACTGTAAAAATTAGAAGTGGTTGGGATGCTAATTCTGTTAATGCCGTTGAAGTAGCTAAAATATGTGAAGAAGCAGGGGCTAAAGCTATTGCTGTTCACGGACGAACTAGAGCTCAAGGCTATAGTGGTAAAGCGGATTGGTCGATAATAAAAAAAGTCAAAGAGGCTGTTAATATTCCTGTTATCGGTAATGGCGATGTTACAAGTTGTTATATGGCAAAAGAAATGTTGGATTATACTTCATGCGATGCGGTAATGATCGGAAGAGGAGTACTCGGTAATCCATGGCTTATTAAAGAATGTGTAGATTATTTAAATAAAAAGATTATACCTAGAGAAATTACATATTATGAAAAATTAGAAATGATGAAAAGACATTATGAATTGCTTCTTCAAGATAAATCGGAGAAATTAGCCAATTTAGAAATTAGAAGTCATATTCTTTATTATTTAAAAGGTATGCCTAATAATAAAGAGATTAAAACGTTAATATGTAAGGCGAGTAATAAAGAAGAGATTTTAAAAATTTTAAAAAATTATGAAAAATATTTAAATAGCTTATAATAACGCAAAAAATGTTGACTAGACAACAAAAATGTTTTAAACTTAAATTGTTGACTTGTCAACAAAAAGGAGTATTAATAACATGGATGATCAATTATTTCCTTATAAAGTTGGAAATTTCAAGCGGATTTTAGAAAAGAAAATGAAGCAACGGTTGAAAAAGGTAGGTGTTAGTCCTTCGTTAGGCTTTTTTTTGGTCATGCTTTTGGATGAAGAAGAAGGTTTAACTTTAAAAGAAATGAGTGAAACTCTAAATTGTGATAAGGGTTATACTACAAGAGTAATAAATGAACTTTTTAATTTAGATTATATTAAAAGGTTAGAAAATCAGAAGTTAAAAAAATATAAAATTATTTTGACCCAACAAGGGAAAGATAAGGCTTTAGCGATAAAAAAGGAAATTTTTGAATTACATGAAGAAGCATTTAAAAATTTTACTTTAGAGGAAAGAAAAACTTTTAAGTGTTTGATGGAAAAATTTTTAACGGGAATTAGGGAGGAAAAATGAAAAAGATATTTAAGATATTAGGTAAATTATCTATTCCGATAATTGTGGTAGTTGCTCTACTTTTTGCCCAAGCTCGATGTGATTTGGCTTTACCTGATTATACAGCTAATATCGTTAATATAGGTATTCAACAATCTGGTATTGAAGATAGTGTATATAATGCTGTAAGTCAAAGTACAATGAATAAATTACTAATCTTTACAGATGAAGAAACAAAAGAGAGTATTTTAGATAATTATACATTATTAGATAAAAATGAGCTGACAGAAGAAGAGTATCAAGAAAAACATAAAGACTATAAAATTTTGGATAAAGAAAATGTTTATGAATTAAAAGATATTAGCAACGAGGAAAGAGAAAACTTAGAGAAAGAATTAATTAATCCGATTTTAATAGTTAATGTTTTAGAAAATGAAAATTTTGATAAAAATATTTTATATGAAGAATTAGCTAAAAATGCTAATATGGATATAAATACTTTAAAAAATATGGATTTATTTGATTTATTTGCTCAGATGCCTTATGAAGCTAAAGAACAATTAATCAATGAATTTGGTAAGCAATTTGTTGATTTAGGAGAAAGTATTCAAAGTCAGTTTACGGTTACGGGAATAAAAGCGGAATACGAATACATAGGTCTAGATGTAGAACAAATGCAATTATCTTATATTTTCAATACGGGTATGAAAATGTTATGTTTGGCTCTTTTAGCAATGATAATTACAATTTCTGTTTCATTTTTAGCAAGCCGTATTGGATCTAAATTTTCTAAAGAATTACGTAAAGAAGTTGTAGAAAAAGTTGTAAGTTTTTCTAATAAGGAATATAAAGAGTTTAGTGTTGCTTCACTTATTACGCGTAGTACTAATGATGTTCAACAAGTTCAAATGGTTTTAATCATGGTTTTAAGAATAGTTATTTATGCACCTATTTTGGGACTAGGAGCACTAGCTAAAGTTAGTAATTCGCCACTTGCATGGATAATTGGAGTAGCAGTTGGAGCTATATTATTACTTATAGTAGTATTATTTTCTTGTGCTTTACCTAAGTTTAGAGTTGTGCAGAAAATGGTGGATAAAATTAATTTGATCTTTAGAGAAATAATTACGGGTATTCCAGTAATTAGGGCTTTTTCGACAGAAAAACATGAAGAAAAGCGCTTTGATAAAGCTAATAAAGATTTAACAAAAGTAAATCTATTTGTAAATAGATTAATGACAATTATGATGCCAACGATGATGTTTATTATGAATGGTGTTAGTATCTTAATTGTGTGGGTTGGAGCTTCAAAAGTTGATACAGGAGCTATCCAAGTTGGTTCTTTATTAGCATTTATAACATATTCAATGCAAATAATAATGTCTTTCTTGATGTTATCGATGGTATCAATTATTTTACCTAGAGCTTTTGTCTCTATTAAAAGAATTGGGGAAATTTTAAATACTAAAAATAGTATTGAAGAAATAGCTAATCCATTAACTCTTAATAATAATTTTAAGGGAGTTGTGGAATTTAAAGATGTGTATTTTAGATATCCTGATGCTACAGAGGACGTTTTAGAGAACATATCTTTTAAAGCTATGCCTGGAACAACGACAGCTTTTATTGGCTCTACGGGAAGTGGAAAATCAACACTTGTTAATTTAATTCCTAGGTTATTTGATGTAACTGGGGGTAAAATTTTAATTGATGGCGTTAATATAAAAGATTTGAGTTTAAAAAGTCTTCGTGATAATATTGGATTTATTCCTCAAAAGGGAGTACTATTTTCTGGTACAATAGAGTCAAATATAAAGTTTGCTAGCGAAGAGATTGATGATGAAACGATGCAAAAAGCGGCTAAGATTGCTCAAGCTACAGAATTTATTAATCAAAAAGAAGATGGATATAAATCGGAAATTGCTCAAGGTGGAAATAACGTATCTGGTGGACAAAAACAAAGATTATCAATAGCTAGAGCAATTGCTAAAAATCCTAAAATTTATGTTTTTGATGATAGTTTTTCAGCTTTGGATTTTAAAACAGATGCGGCTTTGAGAAAAGCTTTAAGTAAAGAAACTAAAAATAGTACAATTTTTATTGTAGCTCAAAGAATTAGTACAATTTTAAATGCTGATCAAATTATTGTTTTAGATCAAGGGAACATTGTTGGAATAGGAAAACATGAACAGTTACTAGAAACTTGTGAAATATATAAAGAAATTGCTTTATCTCAACTAAGTGAGGAGGAACTATCATGAGTCAAGGAAGAAAAGCTATGCATGGAAGACGACCAGCGATGGCCAGTACCGAAAAAGTTAAAGATTTTAAAGGCACATTAAAAAAATTAGTGGTTAATTTAAAAGAATATAAAATTTCTTTAATTATAGTATTTATTTTTGCAATCTGTAGTACCGTTTTTACTATAATAGGTCCAAAAATTTTAGGAAATGCGACTACGGAGCTATTTAATGGTATAATTGGAAAGTTATCTGGACAAGCAGGAATTGATTTTCATAAAATTGGTGTAATATTACTTACATTGTTGGGATTATATTTAATAAGTATGGTATTTTCTTATATTCAGGGATTTATAATGACAGGAATTTCGCAAAAGTTTACTTATAAATTAAGAAAACAAATTGTAAGTAAAGTAAATAAATTACCGATGTCTTATTTTGATAAGAAAACTACTGGAGAGATTTTATCAATTATGACTAATGATACGGATACTTTAAATATGGGCTTAACGCAAAGTGCTACTCAACTTGTAACTTCTATTGTTACGATTATTGGTATTTTAGTAATGATGTTTTCTATCAATGTACCGATGACTTTTATTTCAATTTTAATATTGCCGATTGCAGCAATTTTGATGGGAATTATTGTGAAAAAGAGTCAAAAGCACTTTATTAATCAGCAAGATTATCTAGCTTCAGTTAATGGTTATGTTGAAGAAATTTATTCTGGTTATAATGTGGTTAAAGTGTTTAATGCTGAAGAAAAAATGTTAACACTATTTAATGAAGAAAATGAAAAGTTATATAATAGTGCTTGGAAAAGTCAATTTTTATCTGGATTAATGCATCCGATAATGAATTTTATTAGCAATATTGGTTATGTAGCCGTGGCAATACTAGGTGGATATTTTGCTATAAAAGGTAAAATTACCGTGGGAAATATTCAATCTTTTATTCAATATAATAGACAATTTACTAATCCTATAGGGCAATTAGCCCAAGTTTCAACGATGGTTCAATCTATGATGGCAGCTAGTGAAAGAATATTTGAATTTTTGGAAGAAGAAGAAAATGTTGAATTATCTAAGAAGCATTTAAAAATTGATAATGTTAAAGGTGAAGTAGAGTTTAAAAATGTTGAGTTTGGTTATAATCCAGATAATATTATAATTCATAATTTTAATTTGAAAGTATCTCCAGGACAGAAGATTGCTATTGTTGGTCCAACTGGGGCTGGTAAAACAACATTAGTTAAATTGTTAATGCGTTTTTACAATATAAATGGTGGAGAAATCTTATTAGATGGTAAAAATATTAATGACTTTGATGGCGAGCACTATCGCGAACTTTTTGGAATGGTATTACAAGATACGTGGTTATTTAGTGGAACAATTATGGAAAATTTGCGCTATGGAAAACTAAGTGCTAGTGATGATGAAGTTATTGATGCTGCTAAAATGGCTCATGTACATCACTTTATTCAAACCTTACCAGATGCTTATAATATGGAGTTAAATGAGGATACGAATAATATTTCTCAAGGACAAAAACAATTACTGACAATTGCTAGAGCAATTCTAGCTGATCCTAAAGTAATGATTTTAGATGAAGCTACTTCATCTGTTGATACAAGAACAGAAATATTGATTCAAAAAGCAATGGATAAGTTGATGGAAGGAAGAACGTCATTTATAATTGCGCACAGGTTATCAACAATAAAAAATGCTGATATTATAATTGTAATGGATCAAGGAAATGTGGTAGAGACTGGAAATCATGAACAGTTGATGGCCAAAAATGGATTTTATGCTAAACTTTACAATTCGCAGTTTGATAAATAAGACTTGTTTAAAATTCTTTTTTTCAAAGTAGACGATATAAACATTTTGTAATATAATAAATTTTATTGAGGATGTTATGAAAAAATTATTAAAAATTAAAAATTTGACATTAGAGATGACTAGAAGATGTAATTATACATGTCCGCACTGTATGCGTGGGGAAAGTCAAAATTATGATTTAAGCATTGAGACAATAAATAAATTATTTGATAATGAAGAATTTACATTGGTAGAAGTAGAAGATATTTTTATTACTGGTGGAGAGCCTTTTTATAATCCGGAAGCTTTTTTGTATTTAATAGAAAAAATATTGAATTTTAATGTGCAAGTTAAAGATTTTGGCTGTATTGTAAATGGTAGTATATATGAAGAAAAAGTCATGAAAAGTTTAGAAAAGCTGCTTTTAAAAGGAGTGAATGTAAAACTTTTTACTAATTTTGATCAATATCATTTCTTTGAAGATTCAGTGGTTGCTAAACTTAGGCAGTATGAATTTTACGAATACCGAAAGGCTAATATAAATAATGATTTATTATATCGGTTTGGAAGAGCTAAAGCAAATGATTTGGGGGATGTTTTTTTAACTGCTGAACAAGAAGAGTTCTTTTATCGCTATAATCATAGTTATATGCGATTTTGGCAAGATAAAGATTATTTACTAGTACGAGACTTATATGTTACGGCAAAAGGGACTTTTGGTAATTTAGTAACATATAATGCTGATTATGAAATGATTGATAGTATGTGTGTTCGAAGTATTGTAAATGATTCTTTATTTGATGATGCTATAATAAAATTAGAAAATCTATCTAATTTTATATCTTATGATAAATATGAAAGAGATAAGAAAGTTAAGATTTTAAAAAAATAAGACTTTATAAAATGTTAAAGTAATGATATACTAATGTTAATTAAATTTTGAGTGCATGAAGTAATTTTTAAAAAAGCAAGATAGAGACTTTGTGGTAGGTGGAAACAAAGCTTTTTTAAAGATGAAGATACAATGTAGGAGTTTAATCGGTAATGCGTTATAATTTTAAAGTGTATGATAAAATCATAAATTAAGGTGGTACCACGGAAGAAATTTCGTCCTTTAGTTTATGATTTTTTATATTTTAAGAAAGGAATAGTATTATGAATTGTGTAGAAGAATTAGAATATAGGGGATTAATTAAAGATATATCTGATGAGAAACTTAAAAAATTATTAAATGAAAAGCAGATAACATTTTATATCGGTACGGATCCGACAGCTGATAGCTTACATATTGGGCATTTGTCTTCTTTTTTAATATGTAAGTGGTTAGCCAAATATGGCCATAAACCTATTATTTTAATTGGGGGAGCCACCGGTTTAATAGGGGACCCTCGTCCTACGAGTGAAAGAGCAATGATTACTTATGAACAAGTTGAACATAATTTTGAAGGGTTAAAAAAGCAAATAAATAAATTGTTTAAAGAAGTAGAAGTTGTTAATAATTACGCTTGGTGTAAGAATTTAAATTTTATAGATTATCTAAGAGATTATGGTAAATATTTTAATATTAACTATATGTTAAATAAAGATATTATTAGAAGAAGATTAGATGAAGGAATAACATATACAGAATTTTCTTATATGATTATGCAGGCTTTAGATTTTTTGTACTTATATAAGAATAAAAATGTAATTATGCAAGTAGCTGGCCAAGATCAATGGGGAAATATAACTGCTGGTATTGAATTAATAAGAAAAAAAGAAAAAAAAGAAGCTTATGCTTTTACTTTGCCACTAGTAACTAAAAAAGACGGTACTAAGTTTGGAAAAAGTGAAGGGGGAGCTGTTTGGTTGGATGAAAATAAAACAAGTCCTTACGAACTATATCAATTCTTCTTGAATTCTGAAGACGAAATGGTGATACCATATTTAAAAAGATATACTTTTTTAGATAAAGAGGAGATTGAAAAGTTGGCAGTTAGACATCAAAAAAATCCAGAAGCAAGAGAAGCTGCGCGCAAGCTGGCTTTTGAAGTTGTAAAATTTGTTCATGGAGAAAAGGAGGCTTTAAAAGCTCAAAATACGAGTGAGATATTGTTTAAAAATAAGGGTATTACTGATGATATGCCAAAAGTAGAATTGGATAGCTTAGTGATTAATAATGGTATTAGTTTGATTGATTTACTATTAGAAGTAAAACTTACTCCATCAAAAAGTGAAGCAAGAAGATTAATTTTACAAGGAGGAATAAAATTAAATCGTCAGAAGATTACTGATGTAGATTTTATGGTAAATAAAACGGTGGTGGAAGGTGATAAAATTTTACTTCAAAAAGGAAAAAAAGTGTTTTTGCAAATTGTTGTAAAATAAGCAAAAAACAAAAATGTAAAAAAATGAAAAATATTAAAAAGTAAAAAAAGTAAAAGAATGTAAAAAGGATAAAAAATCTAAAAAAAGATAGCAAATCCTTTATTTTAAGGTAAGTATAGTTTGAAATTGACAAAGAGTAAAAATGAAAAATGCCTGAAAAAATGGCAAAAATGGAAATTCTAAAAAATCAGAAAAATGGTTTTTTAGAATTTTTTTGTTGACCAATTTTTAATTAAATATTACAATGCTTTTAGGTGGTAGGGAGTGAATACGATGAAAAATGATGATGCATTAAAAGAATTAAAGGCAGTAAAAAGAAATGGTAAGAAAGTAAATTTTAACGGTACGAAAATTGCTGTAGCTATAAAAAAGGGTTTTGATACTGTTAAAACTGATGAAGAGGAAGATAAGCTTAAGTATACTGAAAAAGATATGCAAAAAGTTTTACAAGCAGTTTTAAAACATATTGAAAAAGAGTATAAAGATAAAGATAAAATTAAAATTGAAGAAATTCAAGACATTATTGAAATAGAGTTAAAAAATAAAGGCTATGATGATGTTTATGAAGCTTTTAGTAGTTATCGAGAAAGAAGAAATCAGTCTAGAGAGATGTTTTTTGATGATAAAAAAAGACATAAGTTTTTAAAAACTTTAGAAAACTTAGGACTTAAATCGGCAAGTGAAGATGATACGAAAAGAGAAAATGCTAATGTTGATGGCGATACGGCTATGGGAACGATGCTACAATATGGCGTTACTGTATCAAAAGAGTTTGCTAAATCTTATTTAATGAAAAAAAGATATGCTGAAGCACATGATGATGGGGTAATTCATATTCATGATATGGATTTTCTGCCAATGGGTACAACAACTTGTATGCAACTTGACCTTGATAAAATTTTTAAAAATGGATTTTCAACTGGACATGGTTATTTAAGAGAACCAAATGATATTGCTAGTTATAGTGCCTTAGCAGCTATAGTTATTCAAGCAAATCAAAATGATCAACATGGTGGTCAAAGTATTCCAGCTTTTGATTATTATATGGCTCCAGGGGTTTTAAAAACATATAAAAAACAATTAAAAATGACAATTGATGATTTGTTAGATTATTCGGATTTTAAATCTTTTATAACTGATAATGTTTTGAAAAAAGATATTTCTAGATTGACGACAATAGATGTTTCAGAAGAATATTTTGAGAAATTTTATAAAGATAATCAAACTTTAAAAAGATTGTTTAGTTTAGCTATAAAAAAGGCTTTAGAAAAAACAGAAAGAGCAACATTTCAAGCAATGGAAGCTTTTATACATAATCTTAATACTATGCATTCCCGTGCTGGAGCTCAAGTTCCTTTTTCTTCAATTAATTTTGGGACTGATACTTCTAGTGAAGGACGAATGGTAATAAGAAATTATTTGCTGGCTTTAGATGCTGGTTTAGGACAAGGAGAAACTCCAATTTTTCCGATTTCGATTTTCAAAGTTAAAGAGGGAGTAAATTATAACCCAGAAGATAAAAATTATGATTTGTTTAAGTTAAGCTGTAAAGTTTCAGCTAAGAGATTGTTTCCAAATTTTTCATTTATTGATTCACCGTTTAATAAACAATATTATGTTAAAGGGGATTATAAAACAGAAGTTGGCTATATGGGCTGTCGTACGAGAGTACTAGGAAATCGTTTTGGTCAGTCTATTACTCCTGGTCGAGGAAATTTATCATTTACATCTATTAATTTGCCGAGAATAGCTATTAAACACGGAGTAGTATCTAAAGGAAAATTTGATGAAAAAGGCTTTTTTAGTGAATTGGAAGAGATCATGGAATTAGTTAAGGATCAACTTTTGGAAAGATTTGAAATTCAGTGTAATAAAAGATTATATAATTTTCCTTTTTTACTTGGTCAAGGTATTTGGTTAGATAGTGAAAAATTAAAACCTAATGATCGTTTAAGAAAAGTATTAAAACATGGTACTTTATCAATTGGATTTATTGGTCTTGCAGAGTGCTTAAAGGCTAGTATAGGGTATCATCACGGGCAAAACGAAGAAGCTCAAAAATTAGGCCTTAAAATAGTAAAATTTATGCGTAAAAAGTGTGATGAATTTTCAGATAAGTATAATTTGAATTTTACTTGTTTAGCAACTCCAGCCGAGGGACTTAGTGGACGATTTGTAAATATTGATAAAGCTATATATGGTAAAATTAAAGGCGTAACTGATAGAGATTATTATACAAATTCTTTTCACGTTCCTGTATATTATAATATCTCTATAGCTAATAAAATAAAAATTGAAGCACCATATCATGAATTAACTAATGCTGGTCATATTTCCTATATAGAATTAGATGGCGATCCTTGTGATAACTTGGAAGCTTTTGAAAGTATTGTTAGATTAATGAAAGAAAATAATATGGGATATGCTGCTATTAATCATCCGGTAGATCGTGATCCAGTATGTGGATATGTAGGTATCATTAAAGATGTTTGTCCAAGATGTGGTCGTCGTGAAGGGGAAGCGGTTAGTGTAGAGAAATTACATAATTTAAATTGTTGTAAATAGAAAGAGGTAAGAAATATGGTAGAAGAAAGTAAAAAAGTTAAAGGTGAAGGGGTTGGTTTTGAAAGAATTAGAAGAATTACAGGGTATTTGGTAGGTACTGTCGAGAGATTTAATAATGCGAAAAGAGCTGAAGAAAAAGATCGTGTAAAACATAAATAAAAAAGTTGAGTTATCAGCTTTTTTTATGATTAAGGGTGGGAGTTTGAATACAAATTACAGAATAAAGAAGAAATGATTTTGTACATTAAGAAATAGTTACGAAGATAAAAATGAAATTTCGTTAAAGTATCCTTGGTATAAATATCGTTGTGATGACGGTATTTTGCTAACAGCGCCAGCTATGATGGCGGAGTTGTTTAGACAGAGGTTTAATTATGGGGCTAAAGATAGAAGATAAAATCGTAGTAACATGTCGCTATGTTTCGGTTTTAACAGCTTCAATTTTAAAGGCTAAAGGTTACGCTGTTAGAATAAGAAGTGGTTTTGCCCCTTGGATACGTAAAAATGAAGCCTGTGATCACTGGATATGTGAGTATTATAATATGGAAGAAAAACGTTGGATTTCCTATGATGTAGACGAACAGTTACACGATCATAAGAGTAAAAAACTAATTTTTGCTGCTCAAGCATGGCTTGATGTTAGAGCGGGTAAAAGAGATTTAAATTATTTTGTGCATGGATCAAATATTAGAGGGGTAGCTATGTTGGCTAGAAGTGTATTTTATGATTTTCATGCTTTAATGAATGATGAAATATCATATTTATTTTTTCCTGTATATATCGATAAGGATAAAGAATTTTTTGATTTATCACCAGATCAATTAAAAGAAATAGATGATTTAGCTACATTATGTTTGGAACCAGATAAAAATTTTGATGAAATTAGGTATTTGTTTAAAAATGATAAGCGTTTGAGAGTTATTAATACTCCTCTTATTAATGATAAAGAACATTTAGAAATATAAAAAAAGATCGATAGTAGTTTTTAGATTGAAGTTGTCAATAAAAAGTAGACACTTAAAAAGATTTATTTAAACCCTAGTTGAGTTCTATACTCAATTGGGGTTT
>CALVQP010000034.1 GCA_944358225.1 uncultured Bacilli bacterium | reverse complement strand
GTTATTGTTTTCCTTTTCTGGGCAGTTAATTGGTATTTTAGTTAAATCAGCTAGCGTATAACTAGTGTGATGGGTAGCATTATATTGTTCAAGGAATTTCTTAGTTCTCTTCATTAAACGGTATTTTGTTTGGCAAAAAGCGTAATATTCTTTACTACTAAAGGATGCTTGCGGGACACTTGAAGATTTAAAATCAACACCCCAAAAATTGCTGATGTTTTTTAAATTAGTCTCACTTGCCAAGTTGTCTAAGATATAATCTACAGTATCTTTAGAAAGCAGATTGTCATTTTCATCCTTAAAGTAATCATAGACACTTTTTAAGTTTATGTTATAAATACCATTATTACTTTCTTTCAGGCGAGGAAGTGGTATTTTAGTTAAATCAGCTAGCGTATAACTAGTTTGGCTGGTAGTGTTATATTGATCAAGGAATTTCCTAGCTCTTTTTATTAAATCGTCTCTTGTTTTACGAAAAGCGTAATATTCTTTAGTGTGAGAAATCGTTTGTGCTCCTGTTAGAGTTTGAAAGTCAGGATCAAAATAGTTACTTATGTTTTTTAAATTAGTCTGGCTAGCAAAGTTGTCTAAGATGTAATCTATGGTATCTTTAGAAAGTGGATTACCATTTTCGTCTTTGAAATAATTACAGATATTTTTAATTTGTGGATCTGTACAAATTTGGCTAATTGTACTTAATGTATGACTAGTGTTGTTAATATGATTGTATTGTTCAAGAAATTTTGTAGCTCTTCTTTCTAAAGTCACAATAGTTTGTCTAAATAAGTTATACTCCTTACTGCTTGTTTTTTTCTGAAGTAGGCTTGGAGTTTTAAAATCAGGACCCAAAAAGTTTGTTATAGCTTTTAAATTAGTCTGACTAGCAAAGTTATCTAAGATATAATCTACAGTATCTTTAGAAAGCAGATTGCCATTTTCATCTTTGAAATAATCGTAGACGTTTTTTAATTTTGACTTCACATTAGTATTTTTAAAAATGGTATTATTTTCTTTTTCTGGAAGTAAAATTGGAATTTTAGTTAAATCAGCTAGCGTATAACTAGCTTGATTTAAAGCGTTATACTTATCAAGAAATTGCCTTGCTGTTTTTATTAAAGAGTCTATTGTTCTATAAAAAGCAGAATACTCTTTAGTGTGAGAAGATGTTTGTGGTGCAGCTGGAGTTTTAAAATCAGCACTCAAGTAGTTACTTATGTTTTTTAAATCTTCTTCATTAGTAAAGTTGTCTAAGACGTAATCAACTGTATCTTTAGAAAGCAGATTGCCATTTTCGCCTTTAAAATAATCATAGATACTTTTTAAATTTTTGTTATAAATACTATTATCACTTTCTTCTTTCAGGCGAGGAAGTGGTATTTTAGTTAAATCAGCTAGCGTATAACTAGTTTGGCTGGTAGTGTTATATTGATCAAGGAATTTCTTGGTTCTTTTTATTAACCGATCTATTGTTGCACAAAAAGTGTAATATTCTTTACTATGAAAGGATGTTTGAGGAACACTCGGAGTTTTAAAATCAGGACCCAAAAAGTTTGTTATAGCTTTTAAATTAGTCTGACTAGCAAAGCTATTTAAGATGCAATCAACTGTATCTTGAGGAAGTGGATTACTATTTTCGTCTTTAAAATAATCATAAATGCTTTTTGTTTTTTTTATCTGAATGTTTATTTTGCTTAAATCTGCAAGCGTATAATTAGTTTGATGAGTAGTATTATATTCATTAAGAATTTTCTTAGCTTTTTGTAGCAAAAAGCTAACCGTACGATAAAAATTCTTGTATTCTTTGCTGTTAGACTCTACTTGAGATGCACTTGAGTTTTTAAAGTCTGCACCCAAAAAACTAATTATAGCATTTAAATGTGCTTGGTTAGTCAAATTATCTAAGATACAATCCACACTTTCAGGCGAAAGCAAGTTGCCATTTTCGTCTTTGAAATAATCATAAATAGTTTTTAAACGGCGAGGTTGTCTTAATATATCAGGATTTTGTCTAGCTTCTTTTAAAAGCTTTTTTAGTTTTGCAATACTCCTGTAAAAACTATCACGAACTTTTTTATCTACATCAAGGTTTATAACAGCGTTTGTATCGTACTCTTTTCCTAGGTATGCTATAATACTTTCAAGTTGAGCGCTACTAAGCATTGGCCAGACTAAAGCTACTTCATCTTGAGAATAAAAAACACCATTTTCATCTTTCAAATAACTATAAATTGTATTTTTTTTAGTATTAACAAAATTATTAATTACTTCTTTAGGGGCATTATATAAACTATAATTTGTGCGATTATTTTTATTATAAGTTTGTAATTTGGATCTTAAAAGTGATAATATGTGCTTTATCTCTTGTTTAATCACATCTAATTTAGCTGATGAAAAAGCAGAAAGAGAAACATTAGCATAATCATCATCTACGGCATTTAATAATGTTAATATTTCTTCGTGAGCTAAATTTTTAAAACAACTATTAATTATATCAACTGATAACATCTCTTTATTACGAGATATAAAATAATCTTTAATAAATTGCTTTTGATTAACTTCTTTTTGATGCTGTTTTTGCAAGTGTGTTATCGTATAAGAAGTATTATTTAAAAGATTATATTCTTTTATTAAATTATCTAGTTTCTCTTTAGTGCTTAAAATTTCATCGAGTAAGCGATCTTTAACATTAAGGCTATGGGCCGGTTCTTGGGTATCAGATGCTATACTTTCTTGATTTTGGATCAAAACATCAAGTTGTTTTAGAACACTATCAAGATCTAAGGTGTTTATAACACTCGAAAGTTGCGAAAGGATTGTCTTTAATCGAGTGATATCTATTTTACTTTTTAATATTTCATTATCTAAATTCGACATAATTCCACCACTTTTCGAGTTTTATAGTATTAAAAATGTCAGTGAATGTCAATGTAAAACAATTTATATTCTAAATATATCAGGCATTATGTTATAATTTTATTTCTTTTTAGCTTAATTTATCCCATTTTATTTTTAAAAAAAGTAGCCTCTAAATATTATGCTTTACTTAGAATAGCTACTTTTATTTTTGAGTTAAGATTGCTTTAATTTTAATGGTAAAGACAAATAATCGCTTAGACTCCCCTCGTAAATCTTATTTAAATGAGAGATTTTTTTAATATCATATGGCTTAATTAAGGAATAATCTTTTTTTAAATCATATATACCAGTCTCTTGAATTAATTTACCGACAAATTGGGAACACACAAAATGTCTATTACGACGTATGGCTATATTAAACCCTAAAGGAATTAACCCTAAAATATTGTACGCATACTCATCTTGATGGGAAATGAATTTTTCTAAATTCTCTTTTAATAAGAAATATTTACTATCCGTAATTTCTAATTCGTAAATTTCGCAAATGGTTTTTTTATAAGTTTGATTAACCATTGCAAGACTTTCTTTTACAAATCCACTCGGAAACATAAAAGGCGGGTTTTTCCGGCCAAAACTATACATTGTAGCTGCTTTTTGATCTAGGCAAATACTAACATGCGTATATTTAACCTTTAGTATCCTACGTAACAACTTGGAATAAAGGGTTCCTGTATACGAAAACATAAAATAGATTTTATATTTTTTAATATTTTTATTCATCGGGTCATACTCCTTATCATCTTGTTTTCCTACCATTAACATAATAACATAAACAACTTAAGTATAAAAGTATTTTAAGCTAGTTATCTAGTCCAACTTTTTTATAGACAATATTGAAAAGAATGTAACTAATAATAAACCAAGAGGCAATAACAATAATGGGAATACCAACGGATTTAAAGGTATATTTAGTCGCAGAAATAGCTGTAAATAAACTCATCATTGCATCTGTAGGTAATAAGGAAGATAATTTAGTTAAAACTTTTGATTCTAGCATCGAAATGAAAAGTGGAGCCATTAATAATAACATAAAAGGCATTGAAAGCAAACCGGCTGACATTTGATTTTTGGCAAGTAATCCTACAACTGCTCCGAAAAAGATAATCGCTAATCCTGTAAAAAGACCGATTAGTTGGTAGGTTAAAAAATTAGTTAGGCTTAAGCCACATATATAGTAAATTAAAATATTATTAATAACGACAAATATTAAACAGATCAAAGCCTTAGCAATTAATATTTCGCTAGCTTTAACGTCATTTAACATCAAAGTACGCAAAGTATTTTTTTCTTTTTCTTCAGCAATTACGGTTCCCATCAAAGCTACAGGTACCATAGCTAGACTAAGTAGCACACATAAGGCAAAGCAAAAATCTTTTGGCATAGTATCCATGGAAGAATATAAAAATGCAAATCCGATTGGTAAAATTATATAAATTAAAACATTAGCATTTTTTAATAAATCTTGTAAACCCAATTTTAGTAAGGCTTTTATTTTATAAAATCTCATTTTAAATTCCTCCCTGTTAGTTGTAAGAAAATATCAGCTAGCGTCGGTTCTAAAGAGTGAATTGATATAATAGAAGCATTAGTTTTTTGTAAAGCTTTAATAAGTTCTTTTTTGTCTTTAGCGACTTCAAGTGTAGTATTATCATTAAAAGTAATACGCACTTTATTTAAAGCATACTTTAATTTTAATTCTAAAATTGTTGCTAATTCGACAATTTTTCCTTTGTTTAGAAAAGCTATATGATCACAAAGTTTACTAGCTTCTTCCATATTATGAGTAGTTAAAAAAATTGTTGTTCCCTCATTTTTTAATTCTAACAATAAATCATGAATAGCCTCAACCGTAGCCGGATCTAAGGAAGCTGTTGGTTCATCTAAAAATAAAAGTTTAGGTTTATGAACAATTGCACAAGCTAGAAGTAGACGTTGGTGCATACCTTTAGAAAGATCTTTAACTTTTTTGTCTTTATCATCCCACAACTTAACCTTTTTTAATATTTGCTCTACATTTTCTTGACTGTTATGAAGTTCGGCAAAAAACTGTAAATTACGCCAAACTGTCAAACGCTCATATACGCCACTATTATCACTTAATATACCTATTTGGGAAGTACTAGCGTTAACTTGGATTGAGCCTTTAGTGGGTATGAGCTGGTTAGTTAAAATTTTAATAGTTGTTGTCTTACCTGCTCCACTAGGACCTAAAAAACCAAAAATTTCTCCTTGTTGAACATGAAAATGCAAGTTATTTAATACTTTTTTCTTACCAAAAGATATACTCAAGTTATTAACAATAATCATGATAAACCTCCATTTGCTACATTTTAACAGTAACCTTTATAAGACAATAAATATTATAACGAGTTTTTATTTTATAAACAATATTTAGGTTCTATTTAGTTATAAAAATAAAAAGCATACACTGTTTTAGCGTGTATACTTCCCCATTAATTTTCTTTATTTTATAATACCAAGCTAATTTGAGAAATTAGTTCATCATGAACTTGTTTTTAAAACCTATTGCATTTTGTTATTAAGTAAAATTCCCTTTTAAAATTCCTTTTTTTGATATAGTTTTTTAGATATCAAATAAGATATTCCAAGCAAAATAATTGTAATCAGAGGAATTAAAACAAAGCGATAGGGATTAAATGGTTTTAAAATATTATCTAAACGCCCAAAATCTATATACTGCGAAAGAATTCCAAAACCTCCTATTAAAATAAACGTAATCACAAAAAGCCAAATTTGTCCGTTAGTCGCGCCGAATTTAATAATTAAAGGAAACATCACGCTAATAATTAAACTAATGGAAAATAAGCCAACTAATAATTGATTAATTTGTTGTTTAATAAAATAAATATCATTAACAGGCTGTCTAGTTAAAAAATAACTAGTTAGGGATAATAAAAAGCAAATAATTATTAAAATAAACATGAGAATAATGGCTGATATATATTTGCCTTTAATTACATTTTGACGCCCATGAGGCAAAGAAATAGCATAAGCATCCCAATGGTTATATTCATCATAAGAAAAAGTAGAAATAAAAAGCATGACTCCTATTAAAGGTACAATAAAGGTTAGTTCAAATTCGCCTTTTAACGTTAAAAAGGCAAATAATAATAAAATTATAACTAAGCTTTTTAAATTTGCTTTAATCAGTAATAGATCTTTTTTAATAAATCCTTTCATACTCTTACTCCTTTAATTAATAATATCATTAGTTCTTCTAAAGTTACTTTATCGATTACCGCGCCTTGATATTTTTTTAAAGCTTTTTTCTTATTTGATAATAATACTTGATATTCATATTTGTTTTTCTTATAAGAAATAAAATCTGAGTGATCGATTTTTTCAAAATATTTAGCATCGCATTTTAAAATAGCATAGTTTTCTAAAATATCATCTTTTTGTTCATTAAGAAGAACTTGACCTTCGTTTAAAAAAATGATGTAATCAGCGATATGTTCTAAATCACTAGTAATATGGCTAGAAAATAAAATAGTGTTTTTTTCATCAACTAGAAATTCTTGAAAAATATCTAAAATTTCACTACGAACTACCGGATCTAGACCGCTGGTGGGTTCATCTAATATTAAAAGACGAGGACAAGATGATAAAGCAGTAATTATTTCTAGTTTTTTACGCATTCCTTTAGAAAAAGTTTTAATCATTTGTTTTGGTGGTAAATTAAATTGCTTTAAGTATTTAAAATATAATGTTTGATCCCACTTAGAATAAATATCTTTCATAATACAGTTAATATCTTTAGGAGATAGTAATTCTGGGAAGAAAGTATTATCTAAAACTACGGCAATGTCATCTTTGACAAGAGATTCAAATTCTTGATGATCTTTATTAAATATTTTAATAACACCGTCATCTTTATTAATTATATTTAAAATAGCTTTAATTAAAGTCGTTTTTCCGGCCCCATTTTCGCCAATTAACCCGGTAATTGTTCCTTCTTTTATATTTAAGGATATATTGTCTAGTTTAAAATTTGGATATGTTTTTTTAAGTTAGTTATAGTTATAGCATTATTCATTATCTTCACTCCCATATAAAAATTTAATTAAATCAAGTAATTCATTTTTCGAAATTTGATACATTTTAGCCAAATCAACAATTTGGAAACACGCCTCTTCTAGTTCTTTTTTCTTTTCTTCTAACAGCAAATCTTTATTTTGTGGACTTACAAAACTACCCTTGCCGGCAATAGTTTTAATATAGCCTGCACTTTCTAATTCATCATAAGCTTTTTTGACGGTCATGATACTTATTTTGGCATCTTTAGCTAATGATCTAATAGATGGTAACATACAACTCGGCGGAAGATCGTTTTTTAAGATGGCTTCAATAATAGCTTTTTTAACTTGCCCATATATTGGAACATCACTACTGTTACTAATAATAATATTCATATGCCCTCCTTGTGTTATATACAATATATAACAGCATATAACAGTTGTCAAGAATTATTAATTAAAAAACACTAGAATATTTCTAGCATTTTTATTTTCTTGTTAAACATTTTGATAAATTTTCTTTAACAAATATCTCTTGCCCCATCGGATTATAAGTAAGCCTATATCCATAATCATAAGCATAAGTGGCTATAAAATGTGCCTCTAAAGTTCCTAGTTTCCAAGAACGTTCATTATAAAGCATTACTAAATAAGCAATTTTTTTAGCATCACTTTCCTTTAATTGACTTAACATAGCTTGGCCAATATTAGAAATACGTTTTGAATCAATCTGTCCATATAGCATGTTTTTCCTTCTTTCTGGCATTATAATAACAAAAGAAAAAGATTTTGCAAAGAAAAAATTTCTATCTTATTTAATTATTTAAAAAACAACCTGGCTCATGAGAATTGATAATACCAATAGCTTGTAAATACGAATATATAATAACAGAGCCCACAAAACGCATTCCTCTTTGATATAAATCTTTAGAAATACGATCTGATAAAATAGATCTAGTTTTACCAGTTTCGCTTATAATTTTTCCATTAGTAAATGTATCTAAATAATTAGCAAAACTTCCGTATTCTTCAGTTATCTCTTTAAATATCTTGGCATTATTAATAGCTGCTTTTATTTTTAATTTATTTCGAATGATATTAGGGTTATCTAAAAGCTCTTTGATTTTATTTTCGGGGTAATTTATAATCTTGTTTATATCAAAATTATCAAAGGCTTGATAAAAATGTTCTCTTTTATTTAAAACACATTCCCAGGATAAACCAGCTTGAAAAGATTCTAAAATTAACATCGCGAGTAAATAGTTTTCATCTAAATTCAATCTGCCCCACTCTTCATCATGATATTTTACATACTGAGGATTTTTTAAATTACACCATGAACATCTTTGCATTTAGGCCTCCTTTTATAATCTTATTTTAAATGTTTTGGGAGCTAAGCGATATATTATAATTAAAGAAATTAAAGAATATAGCAAGCAAAATATTACCGCACAAGCACCAAAATAAAGCGTAGGTAATTTAAGTTCAATCATATAATAGCAAATAAAATAAGTCATAAATTGCACTATTTTATAAGTACTACTTTTAATTTCCGTATTAATATTGTACGGTTGCAAAAGATAATACATTACTAAATAGTGAACAGAAAAGAAGATACTTAAACAAATAGTGGAAAAAAACAAAACGAAATAATTTAATATATTATTAGTTCCCCCACTTAAATAAAGCAATAAAACTAAAGTTATACCAATAATAAAGGCCGGAAGAATATTTAAGCCAATTAAAGTTTTTAAACGCTGTTTAAATATGCCTAAAACAACACGAGGTTCCCGATAAAATTTATAGCTTAACATAGCATGATCACAGTTAATAAACATTGCTTGAGTAATACTTTGTCCTCTATTAATAAGATACATGATAAAGACAAAATATGGTAAAGAGCTCATCATGATATTATTTATGCTTTTATGAGTTTTAGGTATTGTTAAAGTAACTATTATTCCAATTATAGAAATAATGCTAATATATATCATTTGTTTTTTTATCGTTTTTCCTAAAATCTTTCGATGACGCTTAATGAATAATTCGTGAAAAAAGGCATAGCCCTTTTTAGAGCTACTAATACTAGCATCAAATTCAATTTGTTTGTTAACATTTTGCTTAATAGTCTCAACATTATTAGCATTAGACATAACATAAACATTTTGCGGATTTAATAATTGTTTATACATTTGTTTATAAAAAGGAAAAGTTTTAATAATTTGAAGACTTTTGATTGCCAAAAAGCCTAGCAATATAAAAAGTATTAAATAAATTTCTAAATTTATCGTAACTTTAAGATATGGTAACCCTAAAGCTAAGACAATCAGTATTAAAATGATCACCCAAAATATTTTGGATGGCAAATTTTCATTTTTAGCTATTTTAGTTTTTTTAAAATCTATTAAAGTATAAGCACTAAAAATCACTTTGCTAAAAATAACAAAAAATGGTAGGGAAAAAGTAATTAAAAGCGGAAGTTTAGCTAATAGACCAAAAATTATACAAAATGGTAAAAATCCTAAAAAGGTTTGGATAAGGCTATAACAATAGTTAGTTAAAGTATAACTTTTAGCATCCATGCGCATTAAAACAAGAGCATAATATTTATCTTTGCTAGGATTGAACATAAAAGTATTTAAAATAGCGCCAATGAATGTAAAGAAGACAAAAATATGCAAAAAATTTAAAGCTTGGGGATTATCATAAACTTGGCTTAAGCCAAAAATTACAATTGCAATATATAAAAATTTAAAAAGAAAGGTTTTAATAATTTCTATAAAGACACTAATAACGTTAGCTAAAATTTTTAAGCCTTCATTAGAATATAGGGAATCAGATAAATATTTTTTTAAGATAGGAAGTTGTTTAATGGAATAAATAATACTATTAACACGATAAGTATTTTTTAATTTATAGGAAGTAATAAAGGTTTGTTTCACTACTTTTCCTCCTTTAAATCATCTATTATCTTTTGTTTAAATTCTTTTTCGGTTAAATTTTTAGAATCTATCTTGGTTAAAGTTTGATGATTTAAAATAACAATTTCATCGCATAAATCTAAAGCTAGTTCCATTATATGGGTTGAAAATATTAAGATATGATCTTTTTTTATGCTTTTTAAAAGTTCTTTCATTTCTTCAGCAACAACTACATCAAATGAAGTTAAAGGTTCATCTAAGAGCAAAATTTCGGGACTAGCAATAATATTAACGAGCATTTGAATCTTATTTTTCATCCCATGGGAATAGTCTTTTAAAAGTTTATCTTGATCATTTTTTGAAATTTTAACTAAGTCAAAGTATTCATCAATGGTTTTTAAGGATTTTATTTTTTCTTTATTAATAGTAACAAAAAATTCTAGAAATTCTCTAGCTGTTAAAAATTCTGGAACATTTGGGGTTGATAGAACATAACCAATATCGGTAGCTTTTTTCTTTTGGTTATTTTCTTCTAGATAAAATGTACCCTCATCAATTAAAAGATCTTCATTAAGACAATTAAAAAGTGTCGTTTTTCCCGCACCGTTTCGTCCTAAAAGCCCGTAGATTTTTCCTTTTTCAAATTCGAAGTTAATGTCTTTTAAAATAACTCGATCACCAAATGATTTTTTTAAATTTTTAATTACTAATTTCATAATTTTAAACCTCTTAAAGATATTATACAGTAAATCAGGAAGCAAAAAAAGAAAAAACTAAGTTTGGCCATTATTTACCTTTCTTAATTTTTTATTTAATCCATTTTATTATAATTGCTATTTGGAAAACCAATGCTAATTTTGGTTCCCTCTTTATATTTAGAAACAATATTTATTTCTAATCCTAATTTCGAACAAATCTTGCTTGCCAGATATAAGCCCATTCCTGTTGATCTAATGTTTTTTCTATTACTACCGGTAAAACCTTTTTCAAATACTCGTGGCAAATCTGATGTTAATATACCTACTCCGTTATCTATAATTTCTAATAATACTTTATTTTTTAATTTTTTAGCCATATTTTTCTTCAATATATTTAATCATATTTGATATCCTTGCTTTCTAATTGTTTTTATAAAATCAGGTTTATCAATTTCTTCTAATTTTTTACGCAAACGATTTAGATTGACATTTAAAATATTGGCATCTAAATAGTATTTTTCATTCCATAAGTAATCTAATAATTGTTCTTTAGTAATAATTTTATTAGGATTAAGAAAAAAATAAAATTTTTATTTTCCACATTAAGCTCTCCTTGATCTTTATTAATCGTGCTAACTGAATCATATTTAGTTACATTTAACATAATCATTACCACTGCTACTGTGGCGATTATGAGCAAAAACACTAACACTGTTATCTTTTTCATGTTAAACTCCATTATTTTAGATAGTACAATTTATTAAGTCCCTTAGTTTTTTAGGCTATTTTTCTTGTATATTTTTTATTGTCTTTTCTAAAAATATTTTCTTCGTAAATGATCCTTTTTTTAATCTTTTTTGATTGGCCAATTCCATTACCGTATTGATATTTTCACCCTCTAATTGGGAAATGACTTTTAATACTTCGAAAACATCTGCTGCTTCTTCTAATATTTGGAAACTAGTTTTAGCTGCTATAAGTTCATGACATTCTTCTAATAATTTTTTTAATAATTCTTTTTTATATTCATTTTCTGATAAAATCCTGGTAATAGGAGTTTCCCCATTATCCTTAATGATATTCGGAATATTATCTCTTACTAATTTATTATAAATATTTTCCATTTAGTACCTCACACTATTTATATCGAATTTATTGTTTTTTTAACACACAGATAGATTCTACATGATAAGAAAAACTAAACATATCAGCTATATGCACTTGCGTAATATTGTAAATATTTTTTAAACGTTTTAAATCTCGAGCTAAGCTCATAGCATCACATGAAATATAAATAATTTCTTGGGGTTTTATATTTAAAATAGCATTTATTCCCTTTTGGCTCAAACCAGCTCGTGGCGGATCAATAATAATTGTATCAATATTATCTTTAATTTTTGATATTAAATCATTAGCATCTCCAAGTAAGAATTCTATATTGGAACGTTTATTCATTTTTTTATTAACTAAAGCATTTAAAATAGCATGATAATTATTTTCAATACCATAAACCTTCTTAGCTTTAAAAGAAGCAATAATCCCCAATGTTCCTACACCACAAAACATATCAACAATTACTTTGTTTGTTACATTACTAGCAATAAATTCAAAAAGTTTTTCGTTAATGTAATTATTAACCTGAAAAAAGGAATTATAACTAACTTGAAAAAGTTTTCCGTTAATATTTTCAATAAATTTATCTTCATTATATATTAATTTATTATTTAAAATTACACCAACTAATTTATGCTTAGAAGATAGCTCTTTAAAATCCAACTCAAATTTTTGGGACGTATTAATTATTAACATAATTTCGTCATTATAATTACTTCTGATTGTAATACTACCACTATTTATCTTAAGTTTTTTTAAATCAGGAATAATGGCATTAATACTATCTTTAGCCACTAAACAGTTTGTAATTTCGATTATATCGTGAGTATTTTCCGCAAAATAGCCAATTTTTTTATCTTTGATTTGCAAAGTTATCTTATTACGATAATTTAAATAAATCGGATTGGCAATAACATTAATTTTTGGCTTGATATTGGCATAACGTAATAATATATCTTGAACTTTTTCTTTTTTATAATCTAGAGTGTCTAAGTAGGCCATATGGTGAAGACTACATCCCCCACACTTGGGAAAATACGGACACATAGAAGCGACACGATGGGGACTTTTTTGGATTATATTGGTTAATTGTCCTAAATTATATTTTTTAGTTTCTTTAATAATTTTATATTCTATAATTTCCCCTGGTAAAGCATTTTTTACAAAAGTTATTTTACCATCAGGTTTAATTATTCCTCTTGCTTGATGGTCTAAATTTAAAACCTTATCCACGTTTATCACCTAGATATATTATATAACATAAAGTAAATTTTTTTAAATAAATTAATTGGTAATAATTAAAAAGAAGAAATAATGCAGTTTAGCTTTTTAAGTATAATCAGCGAAAATAAGTCTAAACTAAAATTGGTGAATACTATGGACAAGATTATCAAAAAATTAAAGGAAGAGTTTAAAAACAGTAGTGATTTAATCGTTAAAAAAATTAATGATATTAATATTGTATTTTTAGAAAGTTTAGCTAGTAGTGACAAAATTAATGACTATATTTTAAAAGTTATTGCTCTTTCTAACAAAAAAGGAAAAACGGACTTAAATTCTTTAATTGTAGGACCTAATACAGTTAAAATAAATAAATATGATGAAATTGAATTTTACTTAACTAATGGTTTTACAATTGTTTTGGGAAAAAGCCAAGCTTTAGCAATTGAAACTAAAGCCTCCATTAATAGATCCGTTTCAACACCAGATAGTCAGCCTTCTATTTATGGGCCTAAAGATGCTTTTTCAGAAAATATTCAGATGAATTTAGGTCTTATCAAACGACGAATTAAATCTGATAAACTTGTCAATGAAGACTTTTTTATCGGTCGGAAATCTAATACTAAAGTCAGCTTACTTTATTTAAGTGATATAGCCTTAGAAGAAACAGTAGCTTTAGTTAAAGAAAAACTTAAAAAAATTGATATTGATGGAATTGTAGATTCCGGAAATATTAACCAACTTATTACTAGTGATGTAAAATCGGCTTTCCCTACTGTAAAAACAACGGAACGCCCCGATTATGTAGCTACTAATTTATTAGAAGGACGAATTGCCTTACTTATTGATACTTCGCCTTTTATTTTAATCTTGCCCGTCTTTTTTGCGGATTACATTAATCCTCAGGTAGACAGTTATAATAAGAGTATTAATATAAACTTTTTAAAAGTATTACGGTTTGTTT
>CALVQP010000033.1 GCA_944358225.1 uncultured Bacilli bacterium | reverse complement strand
GAAGATTCAGATAAAATCATACCAATAGAAACATAAGGAATGATTTTGAGTTGTGTTTTTCTGATATCAGGATTACTAATTAATAAAAATTCTTTCAATTTACTTGCGATTTGTTCTTGAGTATTATATACTTTATTCATAAACAACCTCTATTCTTTTTCTGATTATAATAAGAATAGCAAAAAAGGTTGTTTATTTCAATTTTAACAGACAAAATGATTTAGATAGTCTCTAGGTCATTTTATATTATTTCAAAAACTGTCCGGTTATAAGACGAAGTTAGCGAAACGCCACAAAGTAATAATGGAACAAGTTAAAAAAAGTTTAAGCAGAAGAGTTCTTTCAAAACACAAACAAATGTTTAAAAATGATTGGCGATGATGTATTAAAATCGTATAATTATGCTAAGGGGGATTAAGGTTGAAAAAGTCTAGAAATATTGCATATGTAGTAAATGAGAATAATGATTTATATTATAAGAATTTAAAAATAATAAAGCTGGAAGTAAAGAAAAAACTGAAAACTATGAATTATTTATTAAAAAATTCTGATAGTGGTTATTTAGCTAAAATAAATAGTATTACGATAGGGAAAGCTTTATATCCTAAGCCAGCTTTTAATCCTTATGCTAGAAATTATATAAATAACTTGATGGCTTTATTTAATTTAAATAAATTATTTGAAGAAGCAATATATGTAGATATGGTAAAACCAATGAAGAAAAAGGTTAGTAATCAAAATATAATTGGCTTTCATCATTTTGTTGTACCATTTATCTTAAATAAAAAAAGATATCGTGTTTTTTTGACAGCTCAAGAAAAAAGGAGTACTAAGGTATTAGTTTTATTAACTGTAAAAATAGAGAAAATGCCTTTTTATTTAACAGATTGTTTGCGTTTAAAAAAACAGACGAATCTAAAAAAATTAAGTAAGAATATTAAGATTTATGATTATATACAAAAAGATTATTTGACGTATAATATTGATAATATAAAATCAAGTAATAAATATATTAAAGAAGACTACTGTGAGTATGTTGGCTATGTTAAATAGATATTGCTGTTTTAATTAGATAATAGTATAATTATTTAGAAGGTGACTAAGATGAGAAAGAAAAATGGTTATACAGCAATAGACTTATTAATTGTAATTGTTGTATTTGGAGCTATTACTATTTTTGGTATTTCTAAAGTATCGTATGCTTTAAGTGATGATAAAACTGAGTTATATAATTTAGAAATAAAATATTTAGAAACACAGGCTAAAGCTTATGGACAAACGCAAATAGAAGAGTTAAAGCAAAGTTCTAAAACAATAACTGTTAATAGTTTGATAGCTGAAAAATATGTTCAAGCGGATGATGATAAGGGGAATGTGTTGGATCCCAGAGATGAAAAAAGGACTTTAAATGATAAAAAAATTAAGTTATCTTACAATGCAGAAACTGATAGTGTCGAAGCTAAGTTAGAAGTTTAGTAACTTCTTTTTTTAGTGTTTTTATGATATATTTAATTAAGGTGGTAACATGAAAAGAAAAGAAAAAAAGGATTTAGAGTATAATTTGATTATTAAAGATATAATAAACAGTGAAGAATTCCAAAAAAGAAAGAACTTTTCACATCATGGAAAAATATCTGTTTATGATCATTCTTTGAGTGTTTCGAAAAAAGCGTATAAAATCGCGAAATTTTTTAAGTTGGATTATAAAAGTGCAGCGATTGCTGGTTTACTTCATGATTTTTATGAAAAACCTTGGCAAGACGATAAAACGAAATATCCTTTTTTTAAACAACATGGTTTTACACATGCCCAAAATGCTTTAATAAATAGTCAAAAATATTATCATGAATATTTAAATGAAACAATTGAAAATGCTATTTTAAGGCATATGTTTCCCCTTAATATTGTACCGCCTAAATATAAAGTTGGCTGGATAGTTACTTTGTCGGATAAATTAGTGTCGATGGAAGTATTTAAATATCCTAGTATGCTTTTGTTGTTATTAGGAATTAAAATAAGATAAGGAAAGTAGTAGTATTATGGATTTTAAAATAATTTTTTTGCTTTTTATAATTTATTCCTTTTTAGGTTGGATTGTGGAAGTATTGGATATTTATTTTGAACAAAACAAATTATTAAATAGAGGTTTTTTAATTGGGCCTGTTTGTCCAATATATGGTGTGGGTTGTTTACTTTTATATTTTTTGTTAAAAAAATATATGGAAGAACCGATTGTGGTCTTTGTTTTAGCAATTGTAATATGCGCGCTTTTAGAATATTTTACAAGTTATGTAATGGAAAAGATTTTTAAAGTTCGTTGGTGGGATTATTCTAATAAAAAGTATAATATCAATGGTCGAATTTGTTTGGAAACGATGTTACCTTTTGGCATAATGGGCTGTTTAATATTATATTATGTCAATCCATTTTGCTTAAAAATCTTGGGAATGTTAAATTCAGTTGTTTTAAATATTATTTTTTATAGTATTTTAACAATTTTTGTTGTTGATTTAGCAGTATCTTTAAAAGTAATTACCAATATTAAATTTGTAACTTCAAATGTGGTTAAAGATAATACAGAAGAGATTACCAAAAAAGTAAGACAGACTATAATAAATAAAATAAAATCATTTAAAAGTGGTAAAGATAATTTGAATGTTAAAATTAAGAAAATATTAAGTGAACAATCTTATTTTACGAAAAGATTTGTTAATTCTTTTCCTAAGTTTAAAATAATAGATAAAATAAAAAAGAAATAAAGTATTATTATGATAATTTTAGTATTTAATACTTTAAAAAGTACTTTGTAATAAGCTTTGCAACTGAAAGTTGACAAAAAACAACTGAAAGTTGGTAGTTTAAATTTTCCATTTTTAATAAACTTTTTTTGAGGTGGAGAAAGTGAAATTTAATGAAAATTTAGTAAACTTGCGCAAAAGCCAAAAAATGTCTCAGGAACAGCTGGCAGAAAAGTTAAATGTTTCTCGTCAAGCCGTATCTAAATGGGAATCTGGACAATCATATCCGGAAATGGATAAAATAATTGCAATGTGTAAAATATTTGATTGTTCGATGGATAGTTTAGTTAATGAAGAAGTACCTTTGAAGCAAGATAATCAAGATAATGATAAAAAAACTTTTGAAATTTATAAAAATAAAATAAGTAAAGTATTGGATAAAGTTTTTGAAACTTTAGCTAGAATGTCGCCTAAAGAATTTATTAAATGTTTAGTTTATTTAGCTTTATTTGCTGTTGTTTTATATATTGCTAAATTTCCTGTTAATTATTTAATTGATTTAGGGCGGAGATTTTTAGATATGATTCCATATCCACTAGGAAATTATGCTTCATTATTATGGAAAACGATCTTTGATATTGGATACTTTATCGCGGCGATACTATTATTAGGGTATTTATTTAAAAGAAAGTATATGGATAAAGAAATGGTACAAATAACTAATGTTTTAAATGAGGATACTAAAAATAGTGCAGTTAGTAAGGATGAAAAAGTTAAAGAGGTTAAAGAAGTTCAAGTAGTAAAAGAAGGGATTACATTTAGTCAGTTTATCTATAAAATGTTTAAATACTTTTTAAAGTTTTTAGCTTTATTAATTGCTTTACCGTTTGTTTTTACTTTATTATTTTTAATTGTAGCTTTAATAATTAGTGTTTATTTACTTATTCATAAGGTGTTTTATTTAGGTATTTATTTAGGTATAATTGGCAGTATAATTTTAGATATTGTTATTATAAAGATTTTATTTAATTTTATTTTTAATTGGTCATTTAATCCAAAAAGAATATTTGGGACATTTATTATTTCGTTTTTTATTGTTGGAGCTGGTATTGGTCTTTCTATACTAGAGATTGCTGATAGTTCTTTTGTAAATGAAGCGCCTACACAATTTAAGATAAAAAATGAAGAATTTACAGTGAGTATGCAAGAAGATTTAAAGGTCGATGATGTGGGATATTTTTATAATAAGATTAATTTTGAGACTGATGAAAGTTTAACGACAACAGTCAAGGTTAATTTAGCTTATTATGATGATTTTGGTAAGTATGAAGTTAAAGTGTCTGAAGATGGATTATCTATTTATCCTGATGATTATAATATTAATTTAAAAAAGATTTTAGATGTTTTAATTCAAGATATGCAAAATAAAAAATACCATAATTATAACTATTTAAATAGGGTGAACTTAACAATTAAATCGAGTGCCGAAAATATTAATAAAATAAGGGAAAATACTTATAATAACTATGAAGAACAAAGACAAGTAGAGTTAGAAAATTATGAATTATATCAAAAATTAGATGAAAAAGATAGTTATATTTGGGAGCTAGAAGAAAAATTAAGAACCCAAGAAGAAGAGTATCAAATGCAACTTGAGGAATATAAACAAAAAATTGAAGATTATAAAGCTGCTGTTAATTCATTAGAAGAATAAGAAAGTATTAGAGAAATCTAATATTTTTTTGTTTACTTGACTTTCGAAATTTTTTGCCTTATTATTTATTTAGAAAGTAGAGGAATAGGGATGCGAAAAGAATACCTAACAGTAGCAGTGGCTAATATTATAGTTTTTATTTTTGGGGCACTTTTAGTAATTAATCCGAGTATGGGTATGACTGATGTGAATTTTATGTTTTTTGTCATAATGATTTTTTATGGGTTGGTTAATTATATACTGTATTTAATAACTAGAAAAAAAGATGATTATGAGTATTTATTTGTTAGTTTAGTATCCATTGTTGTGGGAACAGCTGGTAGTGTGTTTAATAGTGAAAATTCAGCTATGGTTTTATCTTTGTCTTTAATGAGTTGGGTAGCAATGATGGCTATTATTAAGTTAATTAAAATAGATTATTATCATGATCGAAATAATCCATTATGGTTTTTAAGAACAATAACGTTTGTTTTATTTCTAATTGTGGGAACTCTTATTTGTGTCAATTTATTTTATAATATTAAAATTCAATCGATTATGTTAGGATTTTTGTTAATTAGTATTGCTATTTTGGATGTTTTTGATCCTGTAGTAGGAATAGTTATGTATTTGCATCAAGAGAAGTTGGAAAAAGAAGCGTTAAAAAAAGAAATCTTAAAAGAAATGCAAGCTAAAAAGAAAAAAAGTATTAAACTTGAAAAAACTGATGCTAACAAAAGTACTAAAAAGAATAGTACAAAGTCGAAGGCAAAGGAAAATAAGGCTAATTGATAGCCTTTTTTAAATACTAAAACTTGTCAAATTGTTGTCAAAAAAATTTTAATTATTTGAATATTGGATTTTGATTGTAGTATATTAATAATGTAAGGACGTGATATAATGCTTTATCCATCAATTGATAAATTACTTAATATTGTGGATTCTAAGTATAAGCTTGTTCATATATCTTCGTATCGAAGCAAACAAATGTTAGAAAATAAACATTTACAGATGAAAGAGGAAGAATATAAAAATAAGAAAGAATTAGGACGAGCACTCGAAGAAATTGAGAAAGGCTTAATAACGTATAAAATGAATAGTTAAGCCTTTTTGTTTTGGAAAAATTTTGCCTATTAATATTTTGTTGACAAAATGAGCCTTTAGTGGTAATGTAAGGGCAACGAAATGGAGGTTGAGGTCTGATATGACAGAAGAAAGAAGATATGGAATCAACTGGGTTGATTTGATTATCAAAGTTATTTTAGTCGCATTATTTGTTTTACTTATTTGTTGGTTATTTCCAATGCCTAAATTAGATACTTTTTATGATAAGGTATTTAGTGAAAATATCAATACGATGAAAGAAGCAGCTAGAGATTATTATACATCAGGGAATTTGCCTACTACGATTGGAGAAACTAAAAGCTTAACATTAAAACAAATGATTGATACTAAAATGATTTTAGAGTTTTCAGACAAAGATGGCAACGCGTGTGATGCTTCAAGTAGTTACGTTTCAGTAACTAAGACATTAGATAGTGAGTATGCCCTTAAAGTACAACTTACTTGTGGGGATGAGACTGATTATATTATTGATACAATTGGTTGTAATGGAACTTGTTTGTTAAGTGATATGAACAATAATGCTGCTAGTAATCAAGAAGTTAGTAGTGTAAACCCTGAAGATACAAGTTATAATTACGATACTTCTAAAGGAGTTAATACTGTTTATTATCCTTTAAGTGGTACAACTTATGTTAATAGTAATCCAACGACAACAACTAAAACTACTACTAAGACAACAACAACTAAAAAGACTACTTCATCAAGTACATCAACTAAAAATGAAAATAGTAGTTCAAATAGTGGATCAAGTAATAGTTCTTCAAGTAATAAAAAATTATATTATGAGCAAGCTAGAATTGTAAAAAGTTATGGTAATTGGATTGAAGGAACAAGATCTGGAAGCAATATTGAGACTAAGACAGAAAGAGTAAATTATTATACATATACGCCAAGAAATTCTAGTTCTTCAAAAATATCTGAATATCGTACATCTAGTTATGTGTTTAAAAATGATTTTAATCGTGGGAAATCATATTCTTATGAATTACAATTAATTGATATTCCATCGTCTGTAAATAATGTTACTTTAAAATCTTCAAGGTATTTTAATTCAGCTGATTATACTTATTATGTTAATAATCGTGACACTAATTTATATATGACTGGTAACGATATGTTGCATAATTCTTATAGCGCTAGCGCGGCACAGTTTAAAAGAGCTTCTTTAAAATCTCATAATTTTACTTATGCCATTGGTAATCCGTATAAAGTTAATGGGGTATGGCGTGTTAATGTAACTGTAATTTTGAAAAGTGCCACTGGTGTTACGGCATTCCGTGAGCCAACATTAAATAGTTATTTATATTACGTACCAATATACTTTAAAGTAAATTATGGCTCATCTTCTCAAGGCAGATCAGTTGTAGATACTGAAGCTAATGCTTATAAGTATTCTGGATATTCTAAAACTTATGCTTATTCAAAAACTAAAAGGTATTATCGTTACGTAACTGAGACTGTAGATTATAATCAAACTAAATGGACAACTTCGAAGAATGTAAGTGGTTATCGATTTACAGGTAGAACACAATATAGATAGGATATAATTATGACTCACCACTTTGGTGAGTTTTTCATATATTGACAAAATCTAACAAGTTTAAATGTTAAAATAAAAATGAGGCTTGGTAGATATGAAAAAATTAATTGTAACTATACTTATTTCCTTAAGTGTTGGAAGTGGTTTTGCGTTTTTTATATATAAAAATATACAAGATGAAGTAGAAGTGGTAATGAAAGAAGAAAATATAGTTTACTTTTTTCAAGTAGGTGTTTTTAAAGATGAAATGAATGCTTTAAATTATATGCAAAACTATAATAGTTCGATAATTATTAAAGACGAAGAGTATTTTCGAGTAATCATTGGCATAGCAGTGTCTAAAGAAGCGGTGGACAAATTAAAAAGTTATTTTGATGAATTAAATATTAATTACTATTTAAAAAAAGAAAGTATAGATAACCAAGATTTAACTGATAAAATTAAAGAATATGAAGTTGCTCTTTTAAAAGCGCAGAAAAACACTTATAATAAAATAAATCAAGATATATTAAAAGCTTATGAAAAAAATAGTAAGTAAAAAATAGAAGAGACTTGTGGGGGGATTATGCGAAGCGGGTATAGAGATAGTCGAGATTACATTCAAATTGGTAAAGTAGTGAGACCTAAAGATCCTAAATTGGAAAATGGCTACATTATGTTTAGAGAATATGATTTTTATCGAAATATTATTTTTCGAGGTGGAGCATATAAAACAGGAATAGATTTACTTTATCATGATAGTATTAATTTAGCTTTGGTAGATTATGATGAGCAAAAAAAGATGTACTATATTTCTTTCCAGCAGCTAAAAAAAGCTTACTATTTTCTAAAGAGTAAAGTATTACCGAAAGAATTCATTGTAGATTATATATATTTAAAAGATTTTTTGTTAAAACTAAATTATAGAGAAAGGGTTAATTTAGGTATTGTTTTAAAAATAAAAAAAGCAATTTTACAGGGAAATATTCCTTTGGAAGCAAAACAAATGATTAGTGAATATTGTTATAAAAATTTTGAACCTTTAAGTGAAGAAGGGCGAATAATTAAACCTCGAAAAAGAAGTTTATTTGAATATAAGTAAATATGTGGTTTGGAAAGTTTGTATTGACTAATAAAATGTTATCCTTTAGAATAAACTTTAGTAAAGCGATGAAATAAAACATGTTAATTAAAGCTCTTATATTAGTGAGTTAGGGATAGTGGAAACCTAATTATAATCTTTAATTAATCCTCTTTATGGAGTGCAGCTAATTCCTGCCGGGTTATACCGTTATCTATAGTTAGAGTATAGTAAAGAATGGTACCGCATTTAATGCTTCTTGGTGTTGATGCGGTTTTTATTTTAGAAAGGATAGTTTTATGAAACAAGTTAAAGAAATAACAAGTCGCGATGAAAATTTTGCACAGTGGTATACTGATATAGTTAAAAAAAGTGATTTGGTCGATTATTCATCGATGAAAGGAAGTATGATAATTCGTCCATATGGTTATGCTATTTGGGAAAATATTCAAAGTATTTTAGATAAAGAATTTAAAAGATTAGGACATGAAAATTTACAAATGCCAATGTTTATTCCAGAAAGCTTATTAAATAAAGAAAAAGAACATGTTGCCGGTTTTGCTCCAGAAGTCGCTTGGGTAGAACGTGGGGGCAATGAATTACTTGAAGAACGAGTATGTGTACGTCCAACAAGTGAAACTTTGTTTTGTGAACATTACAAAAAAATTGTAAAATCTTATCGAGATTTACCTAAGCTTTATAATCAGTGGTGTACAATTGTTAGATGGGAAAAAACAACAAGACCTTTTTTAAGAACTAGAGAAATTTTATGGCAAGAAGGACATACAATTCATGCTACTGAAGCTGAAGCAAGAGAAGAGACTATGAGAATGTTTAAAGTGTATGAAGATTTTCAAAAAAATTATTTGGCTTTACCAGTTATCGCAGGAAGAAAAACGGACAAAGAAAAATTTGCGGGAGCTTTAGAAACTTATACCATCGAGGCGATGATGTATGATGGTGTGGCTTTGCAAAATGGGACTAGTCATTATTTTGGTCAAGGGTTTGCTAAAAGCTTTGGAATAACTTATTTGGATAAAGATAATAAATTACAAACACCTTATCAAACTAGTTGGGGAGTATCTACAAGAATGATAGGGGGACTAATTATGACTCATAGTGATGATAATGGTTTAGTTTTACCTCCTAAGATAGCTCCTATTAAAGTTATTGTGATTCCTATAGGTTCGCCTGAGCAATTAAAAGATAAATTAGAAGAACTTGAAGAAAGTTTAATTGCTAATAATTTGAGTTATAAAATAGATAAAACTGATAAATCACCAGGATTTAAATTTGCTGAGGCTGAAGTAAAAGGATACCCTATTAGAATTGAGCTAGGAGCAAGAGATTTAAAAGAAAATAAGATTGTCTTAGTACGTCGAGATACTTTGGAAAAAATAGAAGTATCTAGTAATGTAGATGAGGTTATAAAAACAATTAATAAATTGCTTGATATTATCCAAACAGATATGTATAATAAAGCTTTGCAAAGACGAAATAGTATGTTATATGAGGCTTCTAATTATGACGAGTTTGTAGATATCGCTAAAAACAAACCAGGATTTATAAAAATTAGCTGGTGTGGAAATGAAGAATGTGAAAATAAAATAAAAGAAGATACTACTTTAAAATCACGTTGTATTACTGAAGAGGTTAAAGATGGACATTGTTGTGTTTGTGGTAAAGAGGCTAAATATAAGGTTTATTTTGGAAAACAATATTAAAGGAATGATAACATGATTGAATTAAAACGTGGTATTTTAGGTGTTTTAGATGTTTATATAAATAATGTGAAATCAGGTTATTTATGTTGGTCTTGTTTAAATCAGGATATTGTTACCGATTTGACTTTACAACCCGGGGTAAGATTAAATACCGATATGATGAATAATCTTATTTTGAACTTAAAAAGATGTTTTTCTAAAAGTAATGGAATATTTATTAGTGGTAGTGGTATAGAGCCTAAATATGTTTTTAATGATTCTAATATTACTGCTTTAAATGTTGTAAAAGAAATACAAGAATATGAAGAAAATTTAAATTCTTATAATGCATATTGGTATGAACCAGTGGATAAAGATATGGCCAATGTGCCTCTTTTAAATAAACTTATTATGGCCAAAAAGATTAGTTTTGAAAATATAATGACTAAAAAACATCAAAGAGAAGCCAGTTTTGATATTAACGGTAATATAACTTATGGGTTTAAAAATGATAAAAAATTAGAATCTTGGTTATTAAAATATAATTTGGCCTTTAAAGAAGCTGAGTTAAGATATTCTAAATTTGATCAAGCTAACTTAGATATTACATTTAATGACGAGCAGTTAAGTATAATGAAAAATGATTTAGTGGTTAGTTATGATCAAGATAGTAATAAATATATTAGTAAAAAATATTTTGCAGGATGTAATGTAGATATGAAAATTGGCCAAGATGAAGAAATATCTGCGTTAAGAATAACTAGAGACTTAAAAGGACATTATGGTAGATTCTCGGGGAGTTATTATTTTAACTATCAAGAAGGCGTTTTAGAATTTTATGTGCAGACACGAAAAGGCAAGAAAATTTGGCTTACTAGTTTTTTAGAAAATTATTTAACTAATGGATTTTTTGACAATTTAGATGAGGAAAATGTCGAAAAAGTTATTAAAGATTTTTTAGAAGTAATGCACTTAAAAATTGATGTTAATATTTTTAATGAGGTAGAAGATTTAAAAAATGAAGCCTTAGATTGTTTAGATTGTATGAAAGGTTTAACTTTAAGTAAGGTATCTTTTAATTATTTATCACAAATGCGTAAAGGTATTAAAAAACAAAAGAGTAAGAAAAAGATTTTGAAGTAAATGTTTTTTGGGGGGATTTGGAATGAAGAAATTGTTTTTAACAGTTTTATTGCTGTTTTTAGTAATTGTTTTAAAAAATAGTAACGTATTAGATAAGGTTAAAAATGACTTAGGAGTTTTAAATGAAAAAATTGTGGTTAATTTAGAAACTTCCCAAGATATTATCAGTGAAGATTCTAGTATTGCTAATAATCATGAAGTAGTATCATTTAATGCTGATCCGCTTTATCATCGTTATTATTTTTTATTAAATGATTCCCAAAAGAGTTTGTATCAGGAAGTATATCAAAATGCGTTGGATTTAAAAACTACCTTTGTTCCCAAAAAAGATATATACACTAGCGATATACAGCAGGCTGTCGAAGCCGTTTATAACGATCACCCTGAAATTTTTTGGTTAGATACGCAGTTTACTTATAAATATAGAGAAAATAATAAGTGTGTTGAATTAACTATTAAGTTTAATGATACAGTTGCTAATTTGGAAATAAGTAAAAATGCTTTTGAAAAGGCAACTAATGATATTATTAGTGAAGCATCAAAATTAAAAAGTGATTATGAAAAGGAAAAATATGTTCATGATACTATTATAAATAATGTTGAGTATGTGGAAAATGCGCCGATGAATCAAAGTGCATATAGTGCTTTAGTGTTAAAAAAGTCAGTATGTGCAGGTTATGCTAGAGCTTTTCAATATATTATGAATGAACTTTCTATTCCCACTTATTTTGTAGTAGGATACGCTAAAGAAGATCATGGGTGGAATATTGTGAAGTTAGATGATGGTTATTATAATGTTGATTTAACATGGGATGATAGTAGTCTTAATTGTTATGAATATTTTAATAAAACTGATGCCGAGTTTAATCTCACTCATCGTCGCATTGGTTTGTCAATGTATTTGCCTTCATGTAATGCATATAAATATAATTTAGCTAATAATCAAATCGTTTATTATGAACCAAGTACTAAGGATTTAGAAGAAAGCAGTTTTTATGTTTTAGAGCTAATTGATTAAAGAACGTGGTATAGCTTTTGCTTAAGTTATAGTGTATAATGAATAAAGAAAGAGTGATATTTAATGTTTGAATACATGTCAGATAGAATAAGTGAAGCTATAAAAAATATTAAAGGTATGGGTAAGATTACTGAAGATAATATTGGTACAGCCATGCGGGAAATTAGAATGGCCCTACTTGAAGCAGATGTTAATTTTCAAGTAGTTAAAGAATTTACTAATAATGTTAAAGATAAAGCTTTGGGTGAAGAGGTTCAAAAATCGTTAAAACCTGATGAAGTATTTATTAAAATTGTAAAAGATGAATTAGTGAAATTATTAGGAGAAGAATATGTTGCTTTAGAAACGACAAAAGTGCCAACGATTGTCTTAATGGTGGGATTACAAGGTAGTGGTAAAACCACAACTTGTGGGAAGCTATCTTTGATGTTAAGAAAAAAACATCATAAAAATCCACTTTTAGTTGCTTGTGATGTTTATCGTCCGGCAGCAATTGAACAGCTTAAAGATATTGGTAAACAATTAAATATAGCTGTTTATAGTGAAGGAAAAAAAGATCCGGTTGAAATCGTGAAAAATGCTTTAGAGTATGCTAAAGAAAACAAACATGATTACATAATTATTGATACGGCAGGAAGACTTCATATCGATGAAGCTTTAATGGATGAGTTAAAAAATATTGTCACTTTGACTAAACCAGAAGAAATTCTTCTAGTAATAGATGCCATGATGGGACAAGATGCCATAAATGTTATTACAGGCTTTAATGAAGCATTATCTTTAACGGGTTGTATCTTAACGAAAATGGATGGAGATACTAAAGGTGGCGTAGCTTTATCAGTAAGACATTTAACTTCAATTCCGATTAAGTTTATTGGTGATTCTGAAAAAATGGATGGATTATCAGAATTTGTTCCAATGAGAATGGCTGAGCGTATTTTGGGAATGGGAGATATTTTAGCTATAGCGGAAAAAGTTGAGGGGGTAATGAGTGAAGATGAAGCTATAAAGCAAGCCAAAAAAATGCGTAAAGGATCATATGACTTAGAAGATTTCTTGAAAAATTTAAAACAAATCAAAAAATTAGGACCTTTAGAAAATATTTTGAAAATGTTACCTGGTGCTAGAAAAATGGGACTTAATAATATTAATATTGATCCTAAAGATATGGCTCATGTTGAAGCAATTGTTTTATCAATGACCAAAGAAGAAAGAAGACGTCCAGATATTTTGAAAGCTTCTAGAAAGCAAAGAATTGCTAAAGGAAGTGGAAGAAGTGTTGAAGAAGTAAATCGTCTTTTAAAACAATTTGAGCAAATGAAGTTGATGATGAAACAAATGAGTAATGGAAACTTTAAAATGCCGTTTTAAAGTTGATTATGGGGGATTATGGAAGAAGAAATATTGAAATTTAAGGGGATAATTACTAAAGAAGATGTATTTGTGGTAGACATAACTAGGTGTGTTTATTTTAAAAATATCTTTAATCATATATCTTTATTAAATTATACTAATGTAATAGCTTTGCGTTTACAACCTAATTATTATTATTTTCCTGCTTTACAAATGGGTTGTTTTGATCATTTTTTGGAATCTTTAGAATTTAGGGCAGTAAATATTTTAGGGATTGAAGAAAGTCTTTTGCCAGAAGAGGAAAAAACAGATTTAAAAAGAATATTAAATAAGTTATAAAATAGATGTATACCTAGGCAATATAAACAATAAAACATAAAATACACTAGAAAGGAAAGTGTATTTTTAATGTTAATAAATAAACGTGGTTGTGAGACAACCGAAAATATGAATAAAACGGAAATGATGAATCAAAATCCCAATATGATGAACCAAAATTCACAGATGATGATGCCAGGGGTAATGTGTTGTGATAATCAATTTCCTGGTGTAGTATGTCCTCCAGTTTATGAATGCCCGCAAGTTAGATGTTGTCATAGAGAA
>CALVQP010000032.1 GCA_944358225.1 uncultured Bacilli bacterium | reverse complement strand
TGCCTCGTAGCCAAGTGGTAAGGCATCAGACTTTGACTCTGACATTCCGTTGGTTCGAACCCAACCGAGGCAGCCATGTATTTTTTTGTCCTGTTAGCTCAGTAGGTAGAGCATTTGACTTTTAATCAAAGGGTCATGCGTTCGAGTCGCATACAGGACACCATTTAATGATTATAAACCCGAACTCGGGTTTTTTATATTATAAATAAAGGCAAGCTGCAATTTCTTAAAAAAGCGTTTTCACAAACTTGAATTTGCGTTCATAAAAGATTATAATTTAATTGGAGGTTTAAGAATGAAAGAAAATAAGGATAATATCAGAAAAATACTAATTTGTTGTTATATTCTAATTGCTCTAATAAGTTTAAACACAATAATTCTTATATGTAAAGGAAATATGACCTCTTCAACAAATGAAAATAGTAGCGAGGAGATAAATCAAGATTATGATGTCAGTATGATGGAAAGTGTTGATTTAGATACTATGCTAAATGATGTATTCAAAAGGGAAGATATTCAGGTTGTTTATATGGGAAGACCAACATGTAGCCATTGTATTGAATTTTTACCTTCATTACAAAAAGCTCAAGAAGAGATGGGATATAAAACCGTTTATCTTGATATTGAAACAGTAGATTCAAGCAGCGATCAATTTGAAGAGTTTGTTTCTAAATTAGATAAAAATTATACCATGAATGTAAATGGCGAAGAGCAAACAGATACTTATGGATCTTTTTATGGATACACTCCAGCCGTATTCTTGTATCAAAACGGTGAAATGATTGATGGGAAAATTGGAGCATTATCTTATGATGAATTGGTTGAATGGTTAGAAGCTAATGGAGTTTAGCTAATTATTAAAAAGCTGCTTTTAAAGTAGCTTTTTAATAATTCAAACATTTATAAGTTGTACTAAATTTTAAAGAAATGCATAAAATATTATAGAAGTGGGGTTGATTTTTGTTTTAAAAGTTTATATAATATTAATGCATTTGCAAAAGTGCACTTGTGGATGCACCCATAGCTCAATTGGATAGAGCGTTTGACTACGGATCAAAAGGTTAGGGGTTCGACTCCCTTTGGGTGCACCATATTAATTTGTTTAACGAGAAGTAGCACAGCTTGGTAGTGCACTTGGTTTGGGACCAAGGGGTCGCAGGTTCGAATCCTGTCTTCTCGACCATTTAAGAAATCAAAGTCCTATTTGGGATTTTTTTTATTTAAAAAACCGAGACCCCAATGGTCTTAATAATTTGAAATATTTAAAAATCAACCCTGTCGTATAATTTAGTAATGTCTTTAAAATCAATAGTAAATCCACATCCATGATCATGTAACTGCTTATACCTATAATTTCCTTTAAAAACGCTTACTCTGATATTTCCCCAAATTACTCCGCTTTCAACCAAATTAATAAAAGTATCAAAATTTTTAATTTGAAAAAATTCAAAATTAGAATATCGAAAATACTTTTTTCCACGAAAAAAAATACTTTCATTGCAACAGATAGCCAAAAATTTAAGCTTAATATTAATACGCTCTTCTAATAGTTCAAAAGTCCAAAAAGTTTTATCATCCAAAATTCGAAAAAATAAATCATATATGACAATATAAATCTTTTTGGCTTTTCGATTAACAACTAACCGAAAGAAGTATTTGCACGCAATAATATTATTTGAATTAGCATTAAAAGATGCAGCTAAAATGTTAATATTTTTAAAATCTTTATCTGGATAACCATATAGTGAAGCTAATCTTTTACTCTCACAAAAGCCACTATCTGGAACTACCGTAAACAAGTTTATTTTTGAACAACTGCCTTTTTTATGCGTTTTAATTTCTACATTGCCAAAATCCGGGATAAAAAAATCATTAACACCAAGTCCCAGTAATTTTTCTAAAAATAAGCCACTATTAAAGTTTGCAGCTTGAATCCATCCGGCTTTTTCTATCTTTTGAAATCGTTTAGCTAATTCTGCAAATTCTTTTAACATAAAAACCCTCCTTTCGATCAACCTATTATACTTATAAATCTTGAGGAAAATGTCGAAACTTTTTAGATTCAAGTAGTAATTTAAAAATTAAAGTAGTATAATTAAGCAAAGGAGTAGTTTATGGTATTATGTTGGTTAGCTATATTTATTATTTTTTTAATCGTTGAGATTTTGACAGTAAATCTTATTACAATTTGGTTTGCTTTTGGCGCAATAGCTGCTATGATTTTATCGATATTTACAAATAATATCTTCTGGCAAGTTATAACTTTCATTTTAATAAGTATAATCTGTTTGCTTATAACAAAAAAATATTATAAAAAGAATAAATTAATAAAAGCAACTCCTACAAATTTAGATATGGTAATTGGCAAAATCGGTATTACCACAAAGGCAATCAGTCCACAGGAATCCGGAGAAGTTAAAGTTATGGGAAAAATATGGACTGCGGTTGCTTCCACACAAATTCCGGATAATACCAGAGTCAAAATATTATTAATCGATGGGGTGAAATTGGTAGTTGAAGCATTAAAGGAGGAAAAATAATGCCTATTTTAATTATTATAATTATAATTCTTGCTATAATCATTGCGGGGATCAAAATTATTCCGCAATCACAAGCGAAAGTAATCGAACGTTTAGGATCATACAAAGCTACGTTACAAACCGGAGTGCATTACGTTGTCCCTATAATTGACCGTGTCGCAGCGACGGTTTCTATAAAAGAAAAAGTAAAGGATTTTGCACCACAACCAGTTATTACTAAGGATAACGTTACAATGCAGATTGATACAGTAGTATATTTTCAAATTACTGATCCCAAATTATACACATATGGAGTTGAAAATCCAATCAATGCAATTGAAAATCTTACAGCCACAACACTTAGAAATATCATTGGCGAACTAGAACTTGACGAAACTTTAACCTCAAGAGATATCATAAACACCAAAATGCGCTCTATCCTGGATGAAGCTACCGATCCTTGGGGAATTAAAGTCAATCGTGTAGAAGTGAAAAATATAATTCCACCACACGATATTCAAGAAGCTATGGAAAAACAAATGCGAGCGGAGCGTGAGAGAAGAGAGGCTATTTTAAAAGCTGAAGGTGAAAAGAAGGCAGCTATACTAATTGCTGAAGGTGAAAAAGAAAGTGCAATACTACGTGCTGACGCCAAAAGAGAATCCCAAATTAGAGAGGCCGAAGGGGAAGCGGAAGCAATTGTTAAAATTCAGCAAGCCAAAGCTCAAGGTATTAAACTTTTAAAAGAGGCCAAAGCCGACGAGGCGGTATTAAAATTAAAAAGCTATGAAACATTTGTAGAAGTTGCAAATGGTCAATCAACAAAAATTATAATTCCAAGTGAATTACAAAATCTCGCGACAATGGGAACTGTAATTTCTGAAACTTTAGAATCAAAGAAAAAATAACTTATGAAAACATAAAAGATAAAAATCAACCTAACTCTTGTTTGGGTATGATTTTTTTTATATAATAAAAAAGGTGGTTATCTATGGGATTATTTGATAAATTAAAAAATGTTTTAAAAAAGAAAGAAAATAATGAAGAACCAATTAAAAGTTACGACACAGGGTTAGAAAAAACGCGAAAAGAATTTGTTAACGAATTGAGTATGTTAGGAATTAAATATAAAAAAGTTAGTGAAGATTATTTTGAAGAATTAGAAAATCTTTTAATTATGGCTGACATCGGTGTTAAAACTGTTTTTTCCTTCCTAGATCGTTTGAAAAAAAGAGTTAAAGAAGAAAAAATTGAAAATACTGAACTTTTAACTGAGGTAATTATTGATGAATTGTTTATAATCTATGTTGAAGGAGAATCGTTATCGGATAAAATAAAGGAAAGTTCCGAAAATCCGACTGTTATTCTATTTGTTGGAGTAAACGGAGTTGGAAAAACAACTACAATAGGCAAGATTGCCCACCGCTATCAAAAGAGTGGTAAAAAAGTAATGTTAATTGCTGGCGACACATTTAGAGCAGGGGCTGTAGAGCAATTAAAAGAATGGGCTACAAAAACTAATAGTTCATTTTATGGCAAACAAAATAGTGATCCGGCTGGGGTAATTTATGATGGCTTAGTCAAAGCAAAAGAGGAAAATGTAGACATAGTTTTAATTGACACCGCAGGAAGACTACAAAATAAAATCAATCTTATGAAAGAATTGGAAAAAATAAATAAAGTCATTAAAAATCAAATCAATCGTCCAGTTGATGAAACGCTACTAGTAATTGATGCTACAACAGGACAAAATGGAATATCTCAAGCTAAGGCTTTCAAAGAGATCACTGACGTAACAGGGATAGTACTTACTAAGTTAGATGGCACAGCCAAAGGTGGTATCGTTTTAGCTATTAAAGAAGAAGTTAAAATTCCGGTAAAGTTTGTGGGACTTGGAGAAAAACCAGAAGATTTACAAGCGTTTGATATTGAAAACTATATTTACGGATTGTTTAAAGATATGATGTAAGTATCTGTTTTTTAAATAAAGGAGATATATGAAAAAAGGAAAAATAATTGTAATCGAAGGTACTGACTGTTCTGGAAAGGAAACTCAAACTTCGTTATTATTTAAATATTTAGTTTCTACTGGCCATAGGGTAGAGAGATTTCGTTTTCCTATGTATGAAAGTCCGACGGGACAAATAATTGGTGGCCCATATTTAGGTAAAAATTACATCAGCCCGAGCTTTTTTAAAGAAGGTGCAGTTGAAGTCGATCCCAAAGTGGCTGCCTTATACTATGCTGCTGATAGAAGATATAATATCAAAATTATCAACGATTATTTAAGCGCTGGAATCGATGTCATATTAGATCGTTATGTAGAAAGTAATATGGGACATCAAGGAGCCAAAATATTTAATAAAGAAAAACGTTTAGAATTGTACCAGTGGTTAGAACAATTAGAATACGGATTGCTTGAATTACCGCGACCTGATTTAACAGTATTTTTATACATGCCCTTTCAAAAGGTTGCCGAACTAAAAAGATTGCGTAATTTTGAAGATGGACACGAAGAGAGTTTAAAATATTTAAAAAATGCGCAAGAAACTTATTTAGAGTTAGCAGAAATTTATCATTTTCAAAAAGTTAACTGTACGGAAAATCAAAAACTCAGAAATGTAGAAGATATTAACAAAGAAATTTGTGATATAGTAGATAAATTTCTAGGAGAAAAAGATGAATAGAGTATATTTAAATCAACTTTTTGATTATTATCATTCCCTACTAACAGCCAACGAACAAGATATTTTTCAAAAGTATTATGAAGAAGATTTAACTTTACAAGAAATAGCTGATGAGGGACAGATTAGCAAATCGGCTATTAGCAAAACTTTAAAAACAGTTGAAAAAAAGCTACTTAATTATGAGGAAAAATTATTACTTAACCATAATAGAATAGAAATCAACAAATTACTCCACAATAAAATAGATAATGAACTTTTAGAAAAGGTTAATAAATATATTTAAATTAATTTTTACTTATGGTTATAATATAAATAACGCTATAATAGAAGGTGAAAAAAGTGAAATTTGGAACATTAACTAACGAAGAATTTGAAGTATTTGCTCTTAACAGTCCTCAAAATAATTTTTTTCAATCACTTTACATGAAAGAATTATTGGAAAAAGAAAATAGAGAAGTGTACCTTCTCGGTATAAAAAATGAAAGTGGAAAAATTCTAGCTGCAACTCTTTTAACAACTAGTGGACATTTTTTTAAAAAGAAAACATTTGAAGCTTTAAAAGGCTTTTTAATTGATTATAACGACAAAAAACTGCTAACATTTTTTATTAAAGAAACTATCAGATTTGTAAATAATCATAATGGTTTCCGTTTAATAATAGATCCTTACATACCTAAAGTACAAAGAGATATTGACGCCAATGTTATTCCAGGAGGCATAGACAACCGTCCTGTTCTAGATACTTTAAAGCAAAACGGTTTTAACGAAGTAAAAAATTCAGCTCAAGTAAAATGGACGTTTGTTTTAAATACAGATAAGAAAAGTGATCAGTTATTAAAAGAAATGCGGCCAAACACTAGAAATTACATAAATAGAACTCTAAATACATATAAACTCGTAGTGGACGAATTAAGTTATGAAGAATTACCAATTTTTAAAAAAATCACCGCAGATACATGTGCTCGTAGAAATTTTCCAGATCGAAGTTTAGAATATTATCAAAACATGTATAAGATTTTCAAAGATAAACTTAAAGTTTTAGTTACAAAATTAGACTGCAAGTTGTATTTACAAACATTAATGAATCAAAAGCAGGAATTAAAAACTAAGATTGAAACTTTAAGTGACGGAGCTAGCAATAAAAAGAAAAAAGAAGTAATGCGTAAAGATATTATTAATATAGACAAAAAAATAGCTGAAGTAGAATCTTTAATTCAAGTACATGGAGATTATCTTATTCTTTCTGGAGCTATGTTTGTATTGTATGGTGACGAAATAGTCTATTTATTCAGTGGCTCATACGATGAATATATGAAATATTGCGGCCAATATCGTCTACAATGGGAAATGATAAAATATGCAGCTGATCACAATTACAAAAGATATAATTTTTATGGTATTAAAGACGTATTCAATAAAGAGGGAAAAGACTATGGCGTATATGAGTTTAAAAAAGGTTTTAATGGCTATGTGGAAGAACTTCTGGGAGCTTACGAAGTAGGAACAAACTTTACATATAAAATATATAAATTTTTAAAAAGAATTTTACACAGATAAAAGTAATACATTGTTAAAGCGAGTAAATATTATTAAGTCTAGACATAGTATTACTTTTTAAAGTGTGCTATAATACAAAACAAAGGAAGTGATAACAATGCTATCCAAAAAAAATAATAAAAAACTGGAAGAATTAGATATTGAAAATATAAATGAGACGGTCTCTTTATCTAAGAAAATTTTAAAAGTTTTATACATTTGTCTAATTATAGGAGCTGTATTTTTATTATCTTCTATCGCTAGTGAATGGAAAATAATGACGTTTATTTTAAATTTTTTGAAAATACTAACTCCTTTGTTTATCGGATTTATTATAGCTTGGATATTTAATCCTCTAGTTGAATTTTTACATAGAAATGGCTTTAAAAAACCAATAGCTGTAATTTTAATATACTTAGGCTTTTTATCTTTAGTATATCTTTTTGTCAGCATGTTAATACCTACAGTCGTAGATCAATTTAACGATTTAGTTTCTAGTTTGCCAAGCATTTTTTCAAGTATTAAAGAATGGATAGACAGTGTTTTGGATAATGTTGATAATATTAATCTCTCAACATTAAATAACATAAAAGACAATCTTTATACTAATGTGGGAAACATTTTCGAGGGAATTGTAAAAGGTTTACCAAATCAAGCTATATCTGTTTTAGGCTCAGTTGTTAGTGGCCTTGGAACTTTTGTTATTAGTTTAATAATTGGTTTTTACATGTTATTTGATTTTAGCTCTATTACCAGACATCTTGAAAAACTTTTACCACGTAAGCATCGCTATGAAATTATGGAATTAACTAAAGAAATAGGACATCAATTAAGAAAATATGCCAATGGTGTTTTAGGGGTTGCAAGCATTGTTTTAGTAGGCTGCTCTTTAGGATTTGCAATTATTGGTTTAAAAGCCCCATTGCTATTTGGTTTATTTTGTGGAATAACAGATTTAATTCCTTATATTGGACCTTACATAGGTGGAGCAGCTGCTGTTATTGTTGGATTTAGTCAAAGTCCTACAACAGGAATTTTAGCTCTTGTTATTATCATAATTGTCCAAATGTTGGAAAGCTACGTAATTCAGCCAATAGTCATGAGTAAACGAATGAAATTACACCCTGTAACAATTTTAGTTGGATTAACTGTATTTGGTAGTTTTTTTGGTATTATTGGAATGATTTTAGCTACACCAACCATTGCATTTTTTAAGATAATATTTAGATACATTAACAAAAAATATAGCATTTTAGATATTGATGATGAAGATATCATTTTAGAAACCAAAAAGAAAGAAGTATAAAAATGAATATTAAAGAATTGTATATAGATTATTTTGTGAAAAAAGGACATAAAGAAATACCAAGTGCTCCCGTAATTCCAGAAAATGATCCATCGGTTTTATTTAATACGGCTGGAATGCAACCTTTAGTACCATATTTAAAGGGGGAACCTCATCCTTGTGGGAAAAGATTAGTGAATGCTCAAAAGTGTATTCGAACTAATGATTTAGAAGAAGTAGGGGATACTACTCATCACACTTTTTTTGAAATGTTAGGCAATTGGAGTTTAGGAGATTACTTTAAAGAAGAAAGCATTGCATATAGTTATGAATTTTTAACTAAATATTTAAATATTCCTCAAGAACGTTTAGCAGTAACTATTTTTGCGGGAAATGGAATTTTACCAGAAGATACCGAATCCTTAGAAATTTGGTTAAGTATGGGAATTGATAAAAATAAAATAGCCAAAACTAGTAAAGATAATTTTTGGATTGCTGGAGAAGTTGGTCCTTGTGGCACAGATACAGAAATATTTTATTGGCGCAGCGATGATGAAATTCCTGAAGTGTTTGACCCAGAAGATGAAAGATGGGTAGAGATTTGGAATAATGTATTTATGCAATACAACAAAGATGAAAAAGGAAATATTACTAATCTTCCACAAAAAAATGTCGATACAGGTATGGGATTAGAAAGAATTGCTGCTGTTTTAGAAGGTGTGAATGATAATTATTTATCATCTATTTGGAAAGATGTAATTGCCGAAATTAGTGACATAAGCTCCCTTCCGTATAGTGGTAATGAAAAAAGTATGCGAATTATTGCTGATCATATTCGAACCGCCTGTTTTATAAGTGCTGATGATGCTGGAATTAAACCAAGCAACACCGATCAAGGATACATTTTAAGAAGATTAATTAGACGGGCAATTCGTCACGCCAAAAAATTGAATATTGATATTTCAAGTAATTGGGAAAAGAGGATTGCCAAAGTAATTATTAGTAAATATCAAAAATATTATAAAGAACTTTCTAAAAACGAAAAAATTGTATATGAAGTTTTAAAAGAGGAAAAAACTAGATTTAATAAAACTTTAGAAAAAGGTTTAAAAGAATTCGAAAAAATAGTTTCCAAAATAGAAGAAGATACTATAAACAAAGATTTAGCTTTTAAATTATACGACACTTATGGATTTCCTATTGAATTAACTGAAGAGTTAGCTTCAGAAAAACATATCAAAGTTGATATTGACGGCTTTTATGAGAAATTCAAAGCTCATCAAGAACTTTCTCGTAATAATTCTTCAGAAAAATTCAAAGGAGGCTTAGCTGGTAATTCAGAAATTGAAATAAAATATCATACAGCGACTCATCTATTAAATGCTGCTTTAAAAAGAGTAGTTAACGAAGACGTTCATCAAAAGGGTAGCAACATAACCAAAGAACGTATGCGTTTTGATTTCTCTTGCGATCATAAATTAACCGAAGAAGAAAAAAACAAAATTGAAAAATTGGTAAATGATTGGATTGAACAAGGCTTAAAAGTAAACAAAGAAGAAATGCCTAAAGAAGTAGCTTTAGCTTCAAATGCCGAATGTATGTTTCCTGAAAAATATCCTGATATAGTAACTGTTTATAGTATAGGCGATGTGTCTAAAGAACTATGTGGTGGACCTCATGTCAAAAACACAAAAGAATTGGGTGTTTTTAAGATAAAAAAAGAGGAAGCATCTTCAGCTGGTGTAAGAAGAATAAAAGCAGTTTTAATTGAAAAATAAAAATCCCTTAATTAATAGGGATTTTTAAGTGCTATAATTTATAAATAGATATTATTCTAAGGAAGTTCATATTTAGTTTTTTTAAGTATTTTTCAACGTAAATATTTATCTATTATGAGTCAAAATAAAAAATGTATGATATAATTTTTATAGATTTATTATAAAAAGTTAAATGATATAATTTTATCGTGAAAAATTATGATTTATTATGACAAGAAAGAAGGTGAAGTTAAGCTTTTGCTTAACACTAAAATGGCTTTAACTAGAAGTGAATTAAGAGAAAAAACAATGATTATTTTATACCAAATAGAAATTTTAAGAAAATATAGTGTTGATTATGATATTGAAAAAGTTATTAGGGACAATATAGAAGTAGAAAATGATTTTGTTAAAGACTTAGTATATGGTGTAGTAACTCAACTAGAAAGTTTAGATCATGAAGCTAATAGCTTCATGAAAGACTGGACCATTGATCGCATCGATAAAACGGGAGCATCTATTTTAAGAATGGCTTTATATGAATTAAATAATACTGATACTCCCCAAATAGTAGTTATCAATGAAGCAATTGAGTTGGCTAAAAAGTATAGCGATGATAATGTTCGTAAAATAATTAATGCCGTGTTAGATAAAAAAATCAACTCTTGATTGCTTAATAGTTCTTATATAAAGAAAAGAGGTAGATTATGGAACCTAAATATGTAACAATCAGCTTAATCAATAAAGCTATCAAGAATGTTCTAGATGTCCAACCGTTTTTGCAAAAAGTTTATTTAAAAGGCGAAATTTCCAATTATAAAGGACATTCCCGAGGTCATTTATACTTTACACTTAAAGATGAAAATAGTCGCATTAATGCCGTTATGTTTGCATCTCACGCGTCTTCTTTAAAATTTACGCCTGAGGATGGTATGAATGTTTTAGTTGAAGGAAGAATAAGTGTTTATGAGCCAAGCGGAGCATATCAAGTGTATGTGGATGCCATGCGTGAAGATGGAGTGGGAAATCTTTATCTTGAGTACGAAAAATTAAAGAAAAAATTAGAATCAGAAGGCTTATTTGATGAAAAGTTGAAAAAACCTATTCCTAAGTATCCTAAGAAAATAGGTATTATAACAGCCCCAACAGGAGCAGCTGTAAGAGATATTATCAGCACAATTAAAAGGCGATATCCTATTGCTCAAACAATCCTTTTTCCAACATTAGTTCAAGGAGAACTGGCTAAAGATAATATCGTCAAACAAATTCAAACTGCGCAAAACTATGATTTAGATTTAATAATTTGTGGGCGCGGTGGCGGTAGCATCGAAGATTTGTGGGCATTTAATGAAGAGTGTGTAGCAAGAGCTATTTACGATTCAAAAATACCAATAATATCAGCTGTAGGACATGAGCCGGATTTTACTATCGCTGATTACGTGGCTGATTTAAGAGCCCCAACACCAACAGGAGCAGCTGAGATGGCTGTTCCAAATCTGATGGACTTACAAACATTAATTAAACAATATGAAATTCGGTTAAATGAACATATTAATAATAAAATAAAAAATTATCAAAGCCGTTTAGATAGTCTTAAAGATTCTTATGCTTTAAAAAATCCTCTTGCTGTTTATGAAATAAAAGAACAAAAACTAGATAATTATATAACGACATTAAATAATTTTATAAAAAATAAATTAGAACAAGCTATTCAAAAACTATCTAGCATTAAACAAAAATACATATTTACTAATCCCCATAACATTTATGAGAAGAAAAAATATGAATATGAAATGTTAGTTAACAAAGCTTTATTATTAAATCCATTAGAAATATTAAATAAAGGTTTTTCAGTCGTCAAAAAGGACGATAAAATTATAAAAAATGTTCAAGATATCGAAATTAATGATAAAATATCTATAACTATGTCTCAAGGCAGTTTGATAGCAAAAGTAGAAAGTAAAGGTGAATAATATGGAGAAAACTTTTGAAGAATCCTTACAAGAATTAGAAGTGATTATTAAAGAATTAGAGCAAGGGAATGTTGACTTAGAAAAATCAATTCAAAAGTACAGTGAAGCAATGAAATTAGCTAAAATTTGTGGCGACAAGTTAACCAATGCGACAAATGAAGTTAATAAAATACTTAAAGAAAATGGAGAATTAGAAGATTTTGAAATAGAAAGTTAAATTGAAGTTGTAAGATAAAAGTAGACACAAAAAAAGATGTGTTTACTTTTTTGTTTTAATAAAATTAAACTAAGATAGTAGAATGCAAAAAGGAAGGTCTAAAGATGGAAAAAATTATAACAAAACAAAATTAAAAATAGCAGGATTATATGAAAAGATAAAGAACATAAAAAATTATTTAAATAAGATAGCAAATTAGATTGTTTTAGAAAATGATAATATTATAACAGAAAACTTAAAAGTAAAACAAATGAGTAAAAATAAAATGTTAGCCAAATATATCTTAGATGCCAGCTTTTCCAACCTATGCAGTCTATTAGTAAATAGAGAATGAGATACTCAATCTGAGAAGTAGGAAGCCTTAAAGAAAGCAAGAAGAAGCGAAACAAAATTTATTTTGTTTCCTTTGTTCTGGAAATAATTGGACTAATTAATTTCTAAAAAAAGGTAAAAATAATATTGGATGTGATATTATGAAGGGAAAATTTAAGCAATTTGTATTTGTATTAATGACAGTATTTCTTTTTCCGTGCAGTGTTATGGCATATTCAGATTATATAATACCCGGTGGTGAAAATGTAGGTATTGAAATTAATAGTGAAGGAATAATTGTTATAGGTTTTTATAAAATAAATGGTAAATTAAATAAAGGTAATCCTGATATAAAAGTAGGAGATCAAATAATTAAAGTAGGAGATACTCTGGTATCGACCACGAAAGATTTAATTGAATCAATTGATAAACAAAAAGAGTCTAATCACGTAAAACTAACGGTATTAAGGGATAAAAAGGAAAAAAAGATTGATTTAGAGCTTATTGTTGTAGATGGTATTTATAAAACAGGATTATATGTCAAAGATAATATTACTGGTATAGGAACTCTAACTTATATAGATCCTGAAACTAATATATATGGGGCTTTAGGACACCAAGTAGCCGAGAGTAATTCTAATGTAACAGTTGAAGTCAAAAGTGGAATGATTTTTAGAAGTTATGTAACCAGCATCGACCGTAGTTCTAATGGGAATCCAGGTGGGAAAAATGCTAAACTTGATTTTGAACAAAAATTTGGAACTATCTTGAAAAATACGCAGTATGGGATTTTTGGAAAATATATTACGGATATTCCTAACAAAGAAAAACTGAAAGTTGCTCAAGCTGATGAAATAGAGTTAGGAGAAGCATATATTTATACGGTTTTAAATGAAGAAAAAATCGAAAAATTTAAAATTAATATTACTAAGATAGAAAAAAATAGTGATACTAAAAATATCTATTTTGAAGTAACTGATGAGAAATTATTGAAAAAAACTGGCGGCGTCGTTCAAGGAATGAGTGGTTCGCCAATAATTCAGGGTGATAAAATTATCGGTGGAGTAACTCATGTCATAGTGTCAAATCCTACAACAGGAATAGGAATATTTATAACTACCATGTTAGAGGCCGGGGAGGAATAGCCTCAAAATAAAAAAGTCTCAGCAATGAGACTTTTAAAATTCAACTATGGTGCCCAAGGCCGGACTTGAACCGGCACGAGGTTTAAATCTCGCAGGATTTTAAGTCCTGTGCGTCTACCTATTCCGCCACTTGGGCAATAAATCTTTTACAAGACTATTAAAGTATAACGCATCTATTAGTTATTTTCAAGTAATTCTTTGCTTTTTTTAACAAAAAAGACTTTAAAAGCAAAAATTATAGGTTATAAACAAAAAAATTTACTAATTGAATTGACTTTTAAAAAAACTATATGATATAATCTTCTTGTTGTTGAAAAACAATACGGAGGAATACCCAAGTCTGGTTGAAGGGACCGGTCTTGAAAACCGGGAGGTCGTGTGAGCGGCGCAGGGGTTCGAATCCCTTTTCCTCCGCCATTTGTTTATTGTTATCGCGGGATGGAGCAGTCTGGTAGCTCGTCGGGCTCATAACCCGAAGGCCGTCGGTTCAAATCCGGCTCCCGCAACCATTTTGGTTCCGTAGTGTAGCGGTTATCACGTCTGCCTGTCACGCAGAAGATCGCGGGTTCAATTCCCGTCGGAACCGCCATTTGGCTTCATAGCTCAGTCGGTAGAGCAGAG
>CALVQP010000031.1 GCA_944358225.1 uncultured Bacilli bacterium | reverse complement strand
AAACAAAAAAAGTTAAAAAATAAGGGAAAAATGAAGTTGTAAAATAAAAAGTGACTAAACAACTTCGCCCCCTGAAGGAGCCGAAAGGCTCCATTTTTTTGATTTTAAAAGTACTTAATGAAAGGATTATATAGAAAACAATCCTTTTAATTCTGCTTAATTAATTCATATTATTGATTAACTAAACTAACAGTCGAGCCAGAAATATAATTTATGTGATATGATTATTTTGAGGTGAAAAACTGTGGATAATAATAAAATAGGAAAATTTATTGCTAGTATAAGAAAAGAAAAAAACTTAACGCAACAAGAACTTGGTAATAAATTATTTGTAACTGATAAAGCTGTTAGCAAATGGGAACGAGGTTTAAGTTTACCTGATATCACATTATTAAAACAGCTAGCTAAAATTTTGGATGTAGAAGTTAATGACATCTTGGATGGTAAAAAGCAAACTACTAGAAAAATAAATACGGAAGAAGAAATTGCCAAAATTAAGAGCCAACTAAACAAAAAGAATAAACAAAAAACTAAAAGAATAATCTTATGTATAGTTATATTACTTCTTATTATAATATATCTTATATTTAGAAATATTTATCTTGGCTTTGAGATAAAAAATGTAGACTATTCACATTCTAATAGAAATATAAATATAGGAATTCCTAAAGCATCATTCATGGTCAAAAATAATGATCGAAGTTATTCATTGAAAAACTTAAGAAATGCTAATATTGTTGAAAATGAAGTAAAAAAATATTTAAAAACATTAAAATATTCTACTTGTAATAATACTATTTACTATTATGATGAAAAAGAAGATTTTTCTATAATTAATTATTCAGTTAAAAATCATTTCTTATATAGTACAATTTCTTATGAAATAGTTGAAAAAGATTATTGCTTTACCGAAAAAATGAGCGATTATTCTAAAAAATTAAATGGTATGAAAAGATTTCATACTCTTAATAACGAGACAATTTCACTTTCTGAAGATAAAGAGTTTACACCTCGATTAGTTATTTCTTTTTTAGATGATGTAGATATGAATAAACAAGAATTTACAGCATCTTTAGAAATTAAATATTTATCTGCAATACCTAACGATTGGAAAAAATTAGCTAGAAAAGAAATAGAAAAATCAACAGGAATTTATGAAATTAAAGATAATAAATTATATTATTATAGAAAAAAAATAGCAGTTAAAGCAGATGATATAAATATTCCGCAAGTATCAGTTTTTAAAATTGAAGATGGTAACTTAGTTTTAATTGATAATTATTTATCCGAGTATGAAGAAAATATCATCTTAAAATAAGTAAAAAAGTTAGAACAATTATCCAGAAATTTATAGAAAGGAAGATAAGTTTTATGCTTTACATAGATGATAAAAATTTTCAAATTACCAAACAAGAGATATATGTCGGAAAATTTACTAACAATGGTGTTAAAGGATACAATATTTGTATTAAAATAGACTTTGTTAATACCGATAATGCTAATAAAGGCTATTTATATTTAAATGCGGGATTTGAAAAAACTAATAATCTAAACACTTTTCTTAATAAAAAATATAATGGAATACCATTTGATTGTGATAATGAATTTATTTGGTTTGAAGTATTTGATACAGACAAATTTTTAGACACGGAAATAGAAAGTAAAATAATAATTAAGTTAGGTGATATAAAAGATAATAAAGTAAAAGTATTTTTTGAATTAAATGATGAATTAATAAAAATAAAATTTGATGGATATCTAGATATCATAAATAGATTATAACTGTGATAAAAAAAGACCTTTACAAAACTAACAAAACATGTAAATATTTAAAAAAATTAGCTTATTTCAATTAAAAACTAAAAGATTAATTTAATAAACTTGTCAATGAAAAATAGATATAGAAAACTAGTTTTATTTGACTTTTATCCAAAAATTATATAATATGCAAGCAAAGGAGCTTGTGATATAAAAATGATTATTAATATGGTCGATAAAAAAAATTATGAAAAGTTCATTTTTAAAGGCGCTTTAGCGCTAGAATGCTATTTTGATGCAACAAATGAAAATCAAGAACTATTTGATGAATTTAATAAAAAACTAAAAGACTATCGTTCTTTAGATGAAAAAACAGCTAAAGATAAAGAGTATATAGTTAATATTTTATTATCAACTTTTAAAAAGATTGGACAAGATTATTTCCTAATTTATGAAGATGGAGATGTCGAATACAATTATAAAACTAAAAAAAGAAATTATTCTAATATCAAATATTAAATGCAACAACCATAGAAGGAAAACATCCTTAAAAATCTAAATAAAAATTAGATGATAGGATGATTTTTTATACGCAAAACTATTAAAAGCTTTCCAATAGTTTATATCAATAAATAATTATTAAAACACCTTGAATTTAACAATTATATCAAGTATATTATTCAAAGAGGTATACATATGAATAATAAGAAAAGAAATTATTTAATAATTATTATTTTTGGTCTAATACTAACCCTTATGTTAGTTGGAATAAATAATATATATGGTTCTAAAACTGATTGGCTTCCTCAACATACAACCTTTCCTGAAGTTTTCCGCCAATTGTTTTACAGTACTAAAAATATTCTACCAAATTTTGTTTTTAATATTGGCGGAGGACAAAATATATTTAATTTCAGTTACTATGGACTATTAAGTCCGGTAATTTTAATTTCTTATTTTTTACCATTTTTAAATATGCAAATATTTATCATGTTAGCTAGTTTCATTTTATATATAGCCAGCGGAATTTTAACTTATAAATTTTTAATTCACAATAAAATACCTTCAAATATCAGCTTACTTTTAAGTTTGTGTTTCTTATCTTTAGCCCCACTAACCTTTCACTTTCATTATCACATTATGTTTGTTTGGTATTATCCATTTTTAATTTTAGCACTTTTAGGAGTAGATAAATATCTTGAAAAAAAGAGTTCTTTTCTTTTAATAATTAGTATTTTCCTTATTATTTTAACTAACTACTATTATGCCATTAGTTCTTTATTTACCATTTTAATTTATGGGGTGTATAAACTACTGGAAAAAACTAATAATTTCAAAGAGTTCATTCTAGCTAGCTTAAAAGCTAGTCTACGTCTTATAATTCCTATCTTACTAGCTAGCTTTATTCTCCTACCTTCTTTATATACTATTTTTAATAGTAATCGAAGTTCTACGGATACTTTAAATATTTTAAATTTATTTATTTTTAAACCTAAAGAAAGTTTTTATTCAAGTTTTAGTATTGGTATTTCCGCCTTATTTTTACTAGCACTTTTAGGAAACTTAAGCCTTAAGAAAAATAATAAACAAAATTACTTTTTAAATATAACACTTCTAGCAATAACTATCTTTCCTTTATTTTCGTACATCTTAAATGGTTTTTTATACGCTCGAGGAAAAATACTAATTCCTTTAGCAATTTTATATATTTATATTCTTGCTAAATTTGTATTAAATATTTTATCTAACCAAATTAACTATCGTCTTTTTTCAAAACTTTTAATCGTTACTATAATATTAACTACAATTCCTAATCTTAAAAATTATTTAACTTACATCAGCTTAGCCGATATAGTTATAAGTTTACTTTCAATATATATTTTCTATAAAAAGAAAAAACTAAAATACCTATTTACTCCCCTTTTAATAATCCTTATTGCCTCTTCTTTTATCAATAATACTAATTCTAAATATTTAACCAAAAGTTCTTACGAAGAATTAACTAAGGAAAAAAAGACTATTCAAAAATTAATCGAAAGTATTGATGATTCATCAATATATCGCTTAGATACTACGACAAGTGCAAATAACCAAGCCAATATGATTTATAGTAGTAATCACTTATCAACAAGTATTTATTCTTCTAATTTCAACCCTTACTACCATGAATTTTATAATTATACTAGTGGAAATAATAATGTAAGTAGAAACAATTTAATATCTTCTAGTACTTTTAATCCTTTCTTTCATAACCTTATGGGTACCAAATATCTGATTTCTAAAACTAATTTAGATAATTACTACCAAAAGATTAAAACCATTGATAATTACAGTTTATATTACAATTCTAAGGCCTATCCTTTAGCATACTTCGTTCAAAAAAACAAAGATATGAATAAATATGCTGAACTTAAATTTCCATACAATTTAGAATATCTTTATAATACCGATACTTCTAAAAGTAGTATCAAAGAGCTTAAAACAGAAAATACAGAATACAAGTTCAATTTTTTTGAAGATACAACTTACCAATTTTCTCTAAATGAAAACATCTCAGACAAATATCTTTTGATATCTTTTGATATGGCATATAACTCCACTTGTAAAGAAGGAGATTTAAGTATTGAAATAAATAATCAAAAAAACAAACTAACTTGTAGTTCTTGGCTTTATCATAATCAAAATTTCAATTTTAAATATATTTTGCCTGGCCAAGAAGCACAGAATTTAATTATCAAATTTTCAAAAGGAAAATACCATATTAACAACCTAAAAGTCTTTAGTATGGATGAGCCAAAATTTTCTTACCAACCATTTGAAAATCTAAAAATAAATCTTAAAAACTCAAGTATAAAAGGAAAAATAACAACTGAAACTCCAGGATACATAATTACTTCTATTCCTTACGATAAAGGCTTTACAATACTTGATAATAATAAAGAAATAGAATATGAAAAAGTAAATAGTGCTTTTGTTGGGTTCAAAGTTAATAAAGGAACTCACAATATTACGATTAAATACAAATCTCCCTTTTTAAAAACTGGTTTTATAATTAGTCTTTGTGGATTAATGGGCTTAATTATCTTAATATTTTCTGAACAATTAAAAAACAAAAAAAGTTCTAAGGTGAAAAAATAATCTTAGAACTTTTTATATTTCTGCAATAACCTCTAATAATTTAACAAACATTCTTATAAATATCGAACTTAAACCTTTCATACGTAATTTCTTAATAGCAATACGTTTAGTCTTAATATCTTCTTCACTATAAAAAATATTAGCTAATTCTTCTTTTAAAGATGTTTTAATTTGTAAATCACTAATAATAGAATCAATATCCTCATTTATTAACCGAACTGCATCAATTTCAATATCTTGACCCTTACAATAAACCGTTAACTGCTTTAAAGTATTAACTTCATTAATCTCAATAATAAAATCTGGACCATCCACATAAGATTTATACGCCATAACATCTTGATCTAATAATACTCTTACTTCATCAGCATTTTTAGTATTTCGAAAACGAATCTTATAATTTCTTAAAGCTGGAATAATACCACTTTTACCCTCTGTCGGGCGAATTATTAATGTATAATTATTAGCCAAATAATTATATTCAATTCGAGTATTTATATAATATCCCTCTTCATGTAATCTCGTTACTCCATCATCTTCATATAAATTATAAAAATTACTTTGACCAGGGAAAACATGAATTTCTAAAGATTTAGGAGCTGTTGTGACATTTATATTTTCATCTAACTGAGCAAGAGGTATAATCGCTCCACTTTTAGCATAAACCGGAAAATCTTCATCTTTAAAAAATAAGACATATCTTTTATCGCCAATAATCTTCTTACCAGTTTTAAAATCATACCAAACACCTTTTGGCAAAAATATTCGTTCAACGGCTCTATTCATAACATCATCTTTTTTATTTGTAATTGGACATACAAACAATTGACTACCAAAAAAATACTCATTACGATAAAGAGGCTCATCATAAATTTCTGGATAAATATAATAAAGCGGTTGAATAAGTGGCAGACCAGTTTTAGAATACTTATATCCCTCAGCATAAAGGTATGGAATTAAACGATGACGAAGTTTACAATAATCCTTTACAATACTTAAAGTCTTAATATCCCAACGCCAAGGTTCTCTTTTATAAAAATGACCATCTTTACAAGCAAAGCGAAAAATTGGGCTATAAGTTCCTAGTTGCACATATCTAACATAAAGTTCGCCATCTTCGATACCTTCTTTATATCCGCCAATATCATGACTCCACCACGAAATACCTATATTAGAGGCGCAACTATTATAAAAAGGTAGATTTTTTAAAGTTTTCCAACTAACATAAGTCTCACCAGAATATAAAACAGGATAACGATGAGAAGCATACCCTCCATTACGACTTAAGATCATTCCACGATGAGAAGCATCTACTTTACTATTATTAAAATGATAATAATTTAAAGCTCGTAAAGTCAAAATATTTTCTTTATCATAATAATCAATCCAATAAAAATCAGTTCCATAATCAGTTAAAGGCTTAATTAATTTTTCAAAATAAATTTTTACAAATTTTTTATCAAAAATATTAAATGGAATAACTTCATTTTGTTGCCACCCTAATTCCTCGACAATATTTTTATAAGCTTCTTCATGAGGCATAATGCCCTCTTTGGGATCTATATTTAATCCTAAATGAATTCCTCTATTATGCAAATACTCAACTAAATTAGCCGGATTAGGAAAGTTTTCTGCATCAAAAGTAAAACCAGTTTTAAGTTTAGTAGGTTCTTTAGGATCTTTAATATGCCAACTATCACCTAAACATATAGTGCTTATTGGAATTTCATTCCTATTAAAATCCACCACTAAATCCTTAATATCTTCAAAAGAATAAGCTTGAGTCTTATTCCACCAAATACCTAAGGCATAACGAGGAATTAAAGAAGGATAACCGGTTAAATGATAATAATCACGTAAACACAAACCAAAATCTCGGCGATATATAAATAAATAAGTATCAACTCGAATTGCATCTCTTTTAACTAAAGCCCCATCATCATCTAAAACTAACGAACGTGAATCATCTATCGTTGCAAAACCATCAGTAGAATATAGACCTTTATTCAAAGCCACATCGCCATAACTATCATCTAAAGATAAAGCACTTCCTTTAAAATTTCTGGCTTCGGGATGATTATAATACCAAAACTTATCTGTCCCATTTAAAACTACTTTTAAATTTGCCTCCGGAGCAATTTTAGAACCTTCAAAAGGTTTTTCTTTGACATATGATAAAGTAAAATATTTAGTAGCTATATTAAGCATTTTCTCATCTGCAGTTACTTGCATTGGCGGCACATCAAAATCTCTATTTACAACCTGTTCTGTTAGATGATCCATAAATTTACCATCCGTTGCATATTCCAGACGAATCAAAAGTTCACTTAAAATTGTAATACGATAATTTTTTCCCCTAAATATAGCTTCTTCTTTACTTAAGCCTTTAGTATGATCAACTTTTAAATGTTCCAAAAATTCCGCCATCAAACATCACTCCTATTTAAATACATCATATCATTTAAAGCAATCTTTATAAAGTAAAAAACCCTAGATTTTGACAAGTCTAGACATCTTCAAAATTCAGTTTTACAAATCCACTTAAAAATACAAACAAAATGCATATATATAGTACCGTTAATAATTTAAAACCAAATATATAAGCACAAAACACAATTATAAAGCGACTGATATTATATAAAATTTCCATATAAACATAATAACTAGTTCCATTAATCTTTCCTCTTAAAGCATACATATTACTAGTAGCACTTACTTCATAAAGCTTAATAAATATACCTTCTAAAAAAACCGCAATTAAAGCTATATATTTATTAAAAACATATAAATCTACAAATAAAGTTATAGAAAGTAAAATAGCTGATAATAGCAAATAATTAACTTTTCCTTTGTCAATTAATTTAGCATAAAAATAAATAAAAATTATACTAGCAATACTAGTTAAAATATAAACAATTCCTAAATATTTTATCGAATCATCTACAAAAACATAAATATATAAAGGATATAATGCTAAAAAAACATACTTAAATTGTTCGAGTAAAAAAAATAATTTATTATTAAATTTTATTTTTTGGGATACTTCCTTTATTTTAACCATTTTATCTTGTGAAACAGGAATAAAAAAGATAAAAAATATTCCTATCAAATAAATAATAGCAACCGTAATACAAAGCATAATAGTCGAGACCTTAGTAAAAACAAACGAAGACAAAAAGGAAGCTACCATACTAGCAAGTACTGTAGCTATCATGATTCCTCCCACTCCCTTAGCTTTTTTAGTATTATCTAAAGCATTACCCACATAATTATGACGAGAAATATAATATAAGAGATTACTCAAGCTACTTAAAAAAGCTATTAAAATAAAATAAAGAGAATTTTTAACAATATTTTGAACAACAAAATAAAAAGTTATAAATAATCCTAAAGATATAATTATTAAATATTTAAATCCTACTTTTTGACCAACTTTACTAACAGGCAGTACAAAAATGATATTTAGAACAAAAGTCAAAAGTAAAAACAAATAAATAGCTTGAATACTATAATTTGCTTTATATAAAACAACTGGTAAAAATAAATCTATACAAAATTTAGCCGTCATCGTAAAAAATGTAAATACATTTAACTTTTTTATATCAGTCCAGTTTGACATTTTTATCACCAGTAATAGTTTTAACCAAATTAATAAAAAAATGATATAATCTTCGTATAAGGAGCAAAATATATGTTTAAATATTCTCTAGATAATAAAAGATATCACACCCTAAATTATTTTTATAAACAAAAATGGCATCAAAAAATTAGCAAGATTAGTTTAAACGGGAATTTTTCTTGTCCTAATTATCAAAACAATCAAGGATGTATTTTTTGTTCATTATCCGGAAGTGGCGAATTTGCCGGCAGCAAAACTAAAGACATTAAAACCCAGTTTTTAGAAATTAAAAATAAAATGGATCAAAAATGGCCTAATGCTTTATATATTGCCTATTTTCAAGCTAATACCAATACCTATGCGCCATTAGAAGTATTAAAAAAGAAATATGAAGAAGCCTTAGATATTAAAAATGTAGTTGGCTTATCAATTGCAACACGTTGTGATTGTTTAAGTGAAGAAATATTAGACTATTTAGAACAGCTGAATCAAAAAACTTATTTAACTGTAGAATTAGGATTACAATCAATGCACGAAAAGACACTAAAATATATTAACCGTGGCCACGATTTACAAAGTTTTGATGAGGCGGTTAAAAAACTCCAAAAAAGAAATATAAATGTCGTAGTTCATATAATTAATGGTCTTCCCTACGAAACTAAAGAAATGATGGTTCAAACAGTAAAGCATTTAAATGCTTTAAAAATTAACGGCATTAAAATTCACATGTTATATATCTTAAAAAATACTAAACTAGCTCAAATATATGAAAAAGAAAAATTTCATCTTTTAACAAAAGAAGAATATATTGATATCGTTTGTGAACAATTAAGATACTTAGACGAAAAAATCGTCATTCATCGCATTACCGGAGATCCCAAAAAAGAAGATTTAATTGCTCCTAATTGGCTTTTAAAGAAATTTTGTGTATTAAATGACATTGATAAAGAAATGAAAAATAGAGATATTTATCAAGCAGACGCATTATAATTTGATATCTTTAGCAATCTTTTTATAAAATTCTCTTTTTTCAGCTATCATTTTTTCTAATTTTAAATTACACTCTCTAAGTTTTTGATCATATTTTAATAATAATTTTTTATTTGTTTCTATTTTTTGTCTTTCTATTAAAGGATTGATAACATATTTTATATAAAAATCAATTTCGTCCATAACGCCTCCATAAAAAGTTGTACTTCACAGAATAATTTTATACAATTGGCTAAAATTATAAATGGTGATAATGTGGCAACATTTAAAAGACCATTTAAGTTCAAAGAAAATCTTAATGAGATAATAGCCAAAAATGTTATTAAATATCGCAAACTCGCCGGAATTACTCAAGAACAATTAGCTGTAGATATTGGCACTTCACACGAATATCAACGTAGATATGAATCGACCTTAGGCCAAGAAGGCATCGCATTAATTAAACTCTACCGTATTTCCGTTGTTCTTAATGTTTCCATAGATAAGTTTTTTGAGGAGTAAAAATCTCCACTATTATTATATCAGAAGTTGTACTTCACAGCTATTTTTTTCACTCTTAGCTAAAATAATAGTGGTGATTACATGACTGTGTTTAAAAGAGAATTCAATTTTAATCCCCATCTCAAAAAGACCATAGCCCAAAATGTTATTAAATATCGTACCCTTGCTGGTGTTTCCAAAGAACAATTAGCTGTGGATATTGACATGACCTATGATTATTTAAGAAGATTTGAGTCTCAACTAGGAAAAGAAGGAATATCTTTAGAAAAACTTTATAAAATATCTGTTGTCTTAAATGTCTCAATGGATAAATTTTTTGAAGAAAATGAATAATTTTACGTATTAAATCATTGACTTTACATATAATAGTGATATAATTAATGAGTAATTGCCTGATTAGCTCAGTCGGTAGAGCGCACGGCTGTTAACCGTTAGGTCGTAGGTTCGAGTCCTACATCAGGCGCCATTAAGATAACTAAACAAAGCTTGAAAAAGCTTTGTTTTTTTTGCGCCTGATGATTATCTATAAATTATGAATCTACCTGAGCTAAAATATATGAAAGTCACTTTTAATATTTATCCCTTTATTAGTTACAGGATGCTTAAAAATAATTTGATCAGCATGTAAATATAATCTCTTATATTTATCTTTTACACCATATTTTTTATCTCCCAAAATAGGTAAATTTACATTAGCTAGTTGAAGTCTTATTTGATTTTTTCTGCCCGTTTTAATACTAATATCTAAAAGGCTTTTTCCATCTTTAAAAGTTAAAAGCTTATAGCAAGTAATAGCTTGTTTACCAAAAGAAGAAATATAACTTTCTCCCTGCGCATTAGAAGCAATTTTATTTTTTAAGACAGCTTCTAACAATGCTTTATTATGCACCATTGCTTTATAAAAGCGACTAACATTCTCATTCCAATTTGCTTGCAACTTCTGTTTAACCATAATATTTTTAGCAAATATTATAATACCCGAAGTATCTTTATCTAATCTATGAATAATAAATAATTTAGCTTTTTTATTTTTTCTTTTTAAATAACTAGAAACAATATAATATAAAGTACTAGTTCTTTCTTTTTCGGTAGCTACACTTAATAATCCAGCCGGCTTAGATACAACAATTAAATATGAATCTTCATACAATATGGGAATTATATACTTTTCACTCATAATATAATTATCAATTATTTCGACAACATCTTTATTACTCAATTTAAAATTACATTTTTTTTGAACTTTGCCATTAACACTAACCAGTCCTCTACTTAACAAACTTTTTATATTATTTTTTGACTTGTGTTTTAAATTAGCTAATAAAAAATCACACAATTCATTTTCATTTTCTACAATATATTTCATAATATTTCTCTTTTCCTAATTCTATTATACTCAAAGAAAAAATAAAAAAAATAGTTTTTTTAATATTCTCACCATGCTATAATTAAAGAAAATAGGAGGAATACATATGGATATTAAAAAACTATTTGGATATGAGGGAAAAACTGTTGTTATTACCGGTTCGGCATCTGGTATGAGTAGATCTGCTACAAAGTTATTATTAGAACTTGGAGCTAAGGTTTATGCAATAGATATTAATCCAATTGATTTACCCGTTACTAAATCTTATCAAGTAGACTTAAGTAAAAAAGAAGAAATAGATAAATTATGTGATGAATTACCAGATAAAATTGATGCCTTATTCTTGTGTCATGGCATTGCTTTTTTTAAAGGAAAAGAACTATTAGTTCAAAAAGTAAATTTTTATGGGCAAAAATATATGACTGAAGTTTTGCTTGATCGTATTAGCGATCACGGCTCTATTACTTACATTTCATCTGTTGGTGGTTTTGGTTGGCAACAAGTATATGATAAATGTGTAGAATTAATTAACTTACCTACATGGGCGGATGCTATAAAGTGGTATGAAAAACATCCTGAGCTAATTAAAAGCGCTTACGTTTTTGCTAAACAAAGCCTATTATCTTACGTAACTTATAAATGTATGGACCCCAAATTTATCAATCGTAAAATAAGAATCAACGCCATCAATCCCGGAGATACGATTACTGGTTTAACAGATGATTTTAATAAATCTACAAGTCCAACTAATGATGCCAAAGAAGGAGAGAAAATGATTGAAAATATCTTCCTAAAAAGTTGGAATGGCTATCCAGCAAAACCAGAAGATATGGGATATCCCATGGTTGTAATCGGTAGTGATATTTGTTCTTATATGTCAGGACAACTAATTTATATAGATTATGGATTAACTTCCAGTTGGACCAGCGCATCTTTACTTAACTCTAATAATAAAACAATTGAAGAAATTTCATCTGACTCTCAAAAATAAAAATATACTAATTAAATTGTTTTAATTTTCACTTAAAAACTCAAAACAATTTTTCTTTTAAATAGAATTTAATTGATTTAATTATAAAAATTTATATATCACAATGCATTGATCAATTAATATAAATAATTGTATAATAATTAAAGAGGGAGAATATGAAAAAATATATATTTGATTATATTAAAAATATTGATAATATATTAAAGAAAAAACCAAAAGATATAAATAAAATAAAAGAAGAACATTTAATTAAAATACAATTTTTTCAACACGAAAGATTAATTCACTTACTTGTTACGCTATTTTATTGTTTATTTATGTTAATTTTTATGGCTTTGGGTGCTATTTTTATTGGTTTTTTTATTATTGGATTAATATTATTAATTTTCGTTATTTTTTATATAATTCATTATTTTAGATTGGAAAATTCAGTTCAATATTTATATAAACAATACGATAAAATGAACGAGATAAAATAATAAAATATTTATATTATAAAAGGAAGAGGTGACTTATGAAAAAACAAACAATTTTAACAGCTGATAGGCCTACTGGGAAATTACATTTAGGACATTATGTTGGTTCTTTAAAACAACGCGTTATGCTACAAAACAAAGAAGAATACGACAATTTCTTTATTATGATAGCTGATATTCAAGCTTTAACTGATAATTATGGAACACCCAAAAAAATACGTGATAACATTTTAGAAGTAATGCTTGACTACTTATCAATTGGCTTAGATCCCCAAAATGTAACTTTTTTTATTCAATCCCAAATAGATGCTTTAAGTGATTTAACTACTTATTATATGAATCTGGTAACCCTATCGCGTTTGTTACGCAACCCGACTGTTAAATCGGAAATTAAACAACGCGGATTTGATAATGAAAAAAAGGGAATACCCGTTGGCTTTGCTAACTATCCTATCAGCCAAGCTGCTGATATTACAGCATTTAAGGCTACTATCGTTCCTGTAGGCGACGACCAATTACCAATGTTAGAACAAACTAGAGAAATTGTAAAATCATTTAACAGTACTTATAATACTGATGTATTATTAACTCCTGAAGCTTTAATTCCTGAAAACAAAATTTGTTCTCGTCTTCCTGGACTAGATGGCAATGCCAAAATGAGCAAATCATTAAATAATTGTATTTATCTAAGTGATGATTATGAAACCTTAAAACAAAAAGTTTATAACATGTATACTGATCCTAATCACATTAAAGTATCAGATCCAGGCCAAATTGAAGGTAATATGGTATTTACTTATCTTGATGTATTTTGCCAAGATGAACACTTTTCTAAATATCTAAATGAATATCAAAATCTAGATGAATTAAAAAAACATTATCAACAAGGCGGACTTGGTGATATGAAAATCAAAAAATTCTTACTAAATATTCTAGATGAATTATTAAGCCCCATGCGAGAAAAAAGAAATTATTATGAGCAACATCTTGATGAAGTTCTTAATATTTTAAAAGAAGGTTCTTTGTACGCTAATCAAGTAGCTAACAACACCCTACAAGAAGTTAAAAATGCTATGGGTTTAGATTATTTTAATAATTCAGATTTTTTAAAAGAACAACAAAAGAAATACCAAAGTCAAAATTAATAAATCTAAGCATACTTAAAAAAGATTGATCTAAAAACTACTATTGAAGTTGTAAGATAAATGTAGACACAAAAAAAGTGTCTACATTTATTTTTTGCTATAATTAATATAAGGAGATGAT
>CALVQP010000030.1 GCA_944358225.1 uncultured Bacilli bacterium | reverse complement strand
ACCTCAGTGGAGTATTATATAACATCGAGACATTTTCGCAAGTTAACACTTAAGACATTATCACAAATTAAACATAAATTATTGCTTCAATGCAAATAAAACATTGACAAATCATATAATTAGTTATAAAATATAGCGCAAAAAGAAAAGAGGTTGTTTTTATGAAAAAGAAAACAAAAGTGGCTAGCGTTTTAACTGCCGGAGTATTAGCAGCAACTATGGGGGCCAATGCTTTAGCTGCATCTAGTAGATATCATACTACTTATACTAAGAACGGAGAGTCTTATTATACAGATTCTTACGGAAATGAAGTTCATACTGATTATGTTATTACAAATGATGGTGTATACGTTGATCGTAAGTATTGTCAATTTGATGAAAAAGATAATGTAATCGATGTCAACTATAGTTACGATCATAATATGTATCCAAATTACCCAGAGGGATATTATAATGATTATCCTAACTACAATAATTATCCTGCAGGTACTTGGTTTCCTCAAACAGAAGATGAATATACAAGATTTTTGGAAGAAGAACATTTAAATATAGATATAAATGTAATTGAGGATAAACGTAATTTCTTCGCACAACATCGTAAAAGCTGTACAAATCCTACTTGTAATTATGGTTATGATAGATTTTACTCTAAAACATATGCGCCTTTAACTCCAAATAATGGTTACGATAACAATTATAATGATAACTACTATAACAATTATCAGCCTAATTACCAAACAAAACAAATTAAATTTTATACTTTAGTTAAACAAGCTTACGGACAGAATGTTTATGCTTATTCTCCAGTTCCTTCTGTAGAACAATATGGTATTTACGGATGGACTTTAAATAGTGAATATAATGCAAATGATTATGGACTAAACTCTGTTTTCTATGAAGAATTTAATACTTTTGGTAACGATTTTAGATTTTCTAATATTGCTAGTGCTATAGTAAATGCCAATAACTTATTTGTTTGGAGATATTCTTTACCAACTGGTGAGGTAAAATATTGTTTATCAAATGTTCAATATCCGCAAAGTGTATATTCTCAAGACTTTGATATGAGTATATTTACTTATAATTCTAAATTTAATATGAATGATTTAAACGAATTAAAAACGGTATCTGCAGCCATGGAAGAATTAAAATACTATGGTTATACGCGTGCATATACAAGATATTAAGGCTTATATAGCCTTTTTTCTTGCTTATTAAACCAACATATGTTAATTTATATAAATGAGAAGGAAGTGATTTCATGTTAGAAACTATTTTATTAATCGTATCGGTTCTTTTAATTGCTATTGTTTTACTTCAAAGTGGTAAAGCCAGTGACGCTGGACAAATAATATCTGGAGGAAATTCGACTTTATTTCAAAAACAAAAAGAACGTGGAGTTGAACTACTTATTACTAGAATAACCATTATTTTAGGGGCAGCTTTTATGATAATTTCCATCATCTTATTTCTTCAAAAATAAATAATTGGTTGAGTTTTAAAAGTCTATACTTATATTTGTAGACTTTTTTATATAATAATACATAATTAAATATCAAAAATATTATAAACAACTTGACAACTTTTTAACCATATTACATTCTCTTTTTAAGAGAGTAGGGAGTAAAAACAACTGAAACTACCAAAAAGGAAAACCAAGAAGAAGCATCAAGAAAAAAATTAGATACTACAGGCCAAACTGTTACCAATTTAATAAATTTAATAGAGACAACCAATGACGCATTCACAAAAGATTATTTTGGTTATTTCTATAATCAGATATTCGTGAATTTTCTGATATGAAAGATATTGATAAATTATCATTATCTTGGTTTACGTATGAAAAGTTTTATGATAATCATAAATATGATAATACAACAGATACAACCATATCTGAAGATATTGTTAAAAAAATGGCAAGAACAATATTTGGCCCAGATAATACATATACCATGGTTGATTTTTATGGAACAAGTTGTGGATCAGCGCTTTTAACTTACGACAGTACTAATAAACAATTTAATATTCCCGTTGGTGGCTGTAGAGGTACTGGTTGGTATCCGGAATATTTAACTGAAATTGTTGAAGCTTACGAAGAGAATGATGAAATTATTATCATGAAAAAAGTTTTATATATAGAGTATAAAGCCCAAGGAGATAATCAGGATCTAGTATATGCAGATCTTTACAATAGCGAATCTAAGGAAAAAACTATTAAAACAGATATAGCTCAAGAAGAATTTGACAACATTAAAACCAATTACTTAGATGCTGGTGATACCTATAAATTTATCTTTAAAAAACAAAGTGATGGCAATTATTATTTTTATAGTAGTGAACTCCAAAGTTAATAACAATTGCTTTTTTAAGCGTTATAAAAGTCTATTACGTGTAAATAGACTTTTTTATAATGCATGTTTTATTAATAAATGATAAAATATATAATAGGATGTGAAAACATGAAAGAAGAAATATTAAAAATACTCCAAAATGAACATCAGGCCTTAGAAGCTATTCAAATAAATGACTTATTAGGGTATAAAACAACTTTAGAATATAAAGAGCTTTACGAAACATTAGAAAAAATGGTCGAAGAATGCCTTGTTTTTAAAACCAAAAAAGATAAATATATTCTTTTAAAAAATTGTCCGGGAATTAAAATGGGTAAGTTATCAATTAATAAAAAAGGTTTTGGTTTTTTAATTCTTGATCAGGAAGATGATCTTTATATCGACGAGAAAAATTTAAATGGCGCTATTGATGGCGATATTGTTATTTGTGAATCTACTACACGAGCAATAAAAAAAGAGGGTAGAGTTTTAAAAATAATTAAAAGAGATCTTAAAGATTTAGTTGGTGAAATAATAATTACTGATGGTATGAAAACTTTAAAACCAGACGATGCAAAAAAAGATATAAAAATTATTTTAGATGAAATTAGTACACATAACTGTGTTGAAGGCCACAAAGTATTAGTACATATTGAAAAAAATTTAGGACACAATAAATATCTGGGGAAAGTATTAACTATTTTGGGACACAAAGACGACCCGGGCATCGATATTTTAAGTATTGCTTACAAACACGAAATATACGATAAATACAGTGATGCTGTTTTAAAAGAATTAGAAGATATACCTAATGAAGTAAATCCTGAAGATTTAAAAAATCGTCGTGATTTAACGTCTAAAACAATTTTTACAATCGACGGAAAAGATACTAAAGATATAGATGATGCTATTAGTTTAGAAAAAGATGGAAACAACTATATTCTAGGAGTTCACATTGCCGATGTTTCGCATTATGTTAAAGAAAATACAGCTATAGGAGATGATTGCTATAATAGGGGAACTTCATCCTATTTGGCAGATACGGTAATTCCTATGCTTCCTCATAAATTATCAAATGGTATTTGTTCACTAAATCCCAATACCATTCGTTTGACATTAAGTTGTGAAATGCAATTTGATCCCAAAGGTAATTTAATTACTTACGATATTTTCGAAAGCTATATTAAATCAGCCAAAAAAATGAATTATGATGATGTTAATAGTATATTAATGGAAAATAAAATTCCTCAAGGATACGAGCCTTACACAGATACCTTAAAAGAAATGAATAATCTAGCTCATATTTTACGTAAGCGTAAACAAATGCGTGGTTATATTAACTTTGGTGGGACAGAAGCTAAAATTATCCAAGATGAAAAAGGAAAAGCAATTGACATAGTTAAAAGAAAACAAGATGAAGGCGAAAAATTAATTGAAGATTTTATGATTGCTGCTAATGAATGTGTTGCTTCGCATATATATAATATGGGCTTACCGTTTATCTATCGTGTCCACGATAAACCCAATAGCGATAAAATAGATGAATTTATAACTCTTGTTCATTTAATGGGATATAAAATTAAAACTCGTCTCGATTTAAGCCCTCTTGGTGTTAGTAAAATGTTAGAAGAATTAAAAGACACAAAAGAGTATCCTATACTATCCCAAATTTTACTTCGTAGTATGAAAAAAGCCGTCTATAGTAAAGAAAATATAGGACACTTTGGTTTGGCAAGTCATAATTATACTCACTTTACTTCTCCAATTCGTCGTTTTCCGGATTTAACTGTTCATCGTTTATTAAAAAAATATTTAATTGAAAAAGATTTAAGTATGACTACCATTTCTGGGTTAGAAACATCTTTAGTAGAAATAGCCGAACATTCATCAGAAAGAGAATTAGCAGCTGTTGAAGCCGAAAGAGAAGTTACCAGTATGAAAATGGCCGAATATATGGAAAGTCATATTGGGGAAGAATTCGAGGGGTATATTAACACTATTACTAATTTTGGCATGTTTATCGAACTGGATAACTTAGTAGAGGGATTGGTACATGTTAAATCATTAAAAAATGACTATTTTACCTATGTTCCCGATTTATTATCTATGATTGGTAAGTCAACAAAAAAAACATATCGTTTAGGTGATAAAGTACACGTTAAATGTGTAGGAGCCTCTAAAGAAACATCACAAGTGGATTTTGAAATAGTAGAGGTTAAAAATGATTGAAATAAAAAATAAAAAAGCTTACTTTGATTACTTTATTGAAAGTCAAATTGAAGCGGGAATAGAGTTAAAAGGGACAGAAATAAAAGCTATTCGTCAAGGTAGTGCTAATTTAAAAGATAGTTTTGCGCGCATAAAAAACAATGAAGTGTTTGTTATAAATATGTTTATTGCTAAATATGAAGAGGGAAATATCTTTAATCACGATGAAAGAAGAGAAAGAAAGCTATTATTACATAAAAAAGAAATATTAAAAATAAAAAATTTTATTGAACGTGATGGTTATAGTTTAATTCCTTTAAAGTTATATTTAAAAAATCATAAAGCTAAACTTTTATTAGGCGTTGCTAAAGGTAAAAAAATATATGATAAACGCCAAAGTATTAAACAAAGAGACCTACAACGCGAAAGTAAAAATCAATATTAGGAGGTATTATGCAAACAATAATGGATTTTTTAGCAAACAATTATATTTGGTTTATAATTATTACGGTAATTTTAGTCTTTTCCTTAATAGGCTATTTGGTTGATACGAGTAAAGAAAAAAATACTGATGGAGAAAACGATAAAAAACCAGAAGTAAAATCAAAAAAAGAAAAACCTAAAAAAGATAAAAAAAATAAAGGTAAAAAAGAAGATATTTTAGAAGACAATGTCCCAACAATTGAAGAGGTTCTTAGTCAAAGCCAAACTACCAGCCCAGCTGTTAATGCAACTGCTTCAGCTAGTGTATCTACTACGCCGGAAAGTTCTCAATCATCTAACGAAACGCCTCAAGCTGCTGCTAGTGTGAACCAAACAATTACTCCTCCTGCGGCTCCTGAAGTGTTACTTAACCAAAATGATACTAAAACTAAATAAAGATTTACAAATTTGCTAAATCTTTTTTGTTTTTCCTTTTTTTAGTAACCTATTTTTGTTATAATTAATAAGAGTAAGAGGGAAGTGAAAAAATGACATTAACATCTTTTTGGTCGATCGTTACGAAAATATTAGATATTTCTATCGTTTGGCTGATGTTTTATTTTATTTTAAAAAATGTAAAAAATAATGTTAAAATGATTCTAATTGTCAAGGGTGTATTACTAGTTCTATTTATTAAATTAATTAGTTCCATTCTAGATTTATATACAGTCGGCTTACTATTAGAATATGTTTTATCTTGGGGGCCATTGGCTTTAATTATCATATTCCAACCAGAAATTCGTACAGTTTTAGAGTCAATTGGGCGAACTAATTTGTTAGGACGTCACAAAGTACTTACAGTTAGTGAACGAGAAAAAATGGTTTATGAAATTATGGAAGCTATTGAATACTTAAAGAAAAATCGTTTTGGAGCTTTAATTGTAATTGAAAGAGATATTTCCTTACAAGAATATATCGAACCGGCTACTAAAATATATGCTGATGTTACTAGTCCTTTACTTGGCACCATTTTCTTTAAAAATAACCCTTTACATGACGGTGGTGTAATTATTCAAGGAGATCAAATAACTTGTGCAGGATCGGTATTTAAAACAAGTATGGATCCAACTCTTTCAAAAAGATTAGGTACACGTCATCGTGCTGCTTTAGGCGTTGCTGAAGAAACCGATGCTATCGCTTTAATCGTCTCAGAAGAAACTGGACGTATAAGTATTGCTGTTGATGGTAATATGAAATACAATTTAACATTAGACGACTTCAAAATGACCCTACTTGATGAATTAAAACCAAAAACTGAAGTCTTCTATGAAGCCGATGAAGAAGAAAGTGAAGGTGAAGAAAATGCGTAAAGTATTAAATGTATTTGCGGCCTTCTTCAAACTAATTTATGCGGGAATTGACAAAATAATTGTCACCCCCATCAGTCGCGTTGTTTATCGAATTAATAAAAGATTAAAAGGAAGTAATAATAAATTAGATAAAATTTTAAATCGTCCCTTTACTTTAATTTACTTATCTTTGATATTTGCCGTGGGTGTATTTTTCCTAGTTGATTCAAAAGTAATATCCCTTGTTCAAACAGAGGCGGAAATTTTAGCTGATCAGCCTGTAGTTGCTGAATATAATAAAGAAGCCTATGTCGTAGAGGGAATTCCTGAAACGGTAGACGTTACCTTAGTTGGTCGCAAAAGTGATTTATATTTAGCTAAGCAACTTGGCGAACATGAAGTAAAATTAGATCTAACTAAATATGGAGTGGGTGAACATAAGGTAAAATTAACTTATAATCAATCGATTGGTTCTTTAAGTTATAAACTAGATCCCTCAACAGTTCTTGTTGTTATTAAAGAAAAAATTTCAACTTTAAAAACTATTTCCTATGATTTATTAAATGAAGATAAATTAGATGCTAAACTCAACGTCAATAGTGTTACTTTAGATCGTACTGAAGTAGTTGTTAAAGGAGATAAAGAAACCTTAGATAATGTAGCTAGTGTTCGAGCTTTAATTGATTTAAGTAATGAAAAATTTACGGAAAAAGGAGATTATACTATCGATAATGTTCCTCTAGTAGCTTATGATAGCACAGGTAAAGTTGTGGAAAATGTTGAAGTAGTACCAGAAAAAGTAACGGCTACAGTTAAACTAGATTCTTATTCAGTCGATGTGCCATTAAAAGTACTAACAACTGGTACGCCAAAATCAGGCAAAGCTATTTCAGAAATCAACAGTAGCGTATCAACTATTACGATTTATGGTGATAAAGAACAGATTGATAATATTTCTAATGTTCCGGTAACTATTGATGTAAATGGCTTAAGTGAAGATAAAACTTATAATATCACTATAAATAAACCGAATGGTGTTAGATCAATGAGTGAAACAACAGCGACAATTGATATCAAGTTTGGTGAAGAAACTCAAAAAACAATTGAAAATGTTAGTGTTGAATGGAAAAATTTATCATCCGATTTTACAGTTAACGCTAAATCTAAAGATGATGCAGTTATATCTGTTATAGCTAAAGGAACTTCATCAGTTCTAGATGCTTTAGACCCATCTACTATTAAAGCTTATGTCGATTTAAGTGGTTATAAAGAAGGGGAACATCAAGTAACTGTTACTGTTGAAGGTGATGATCCTCGTGTACAATTCATTTCTAATAGACAAATAACTCTAGTTATAACTAGTAAATAATAAAAACCTAATTGATTTTCAATTAGGTTTTATTCATTTCTTAAATGCATAAATAGAATTCCAATATTTAGAGCTCCGCAAATACCAATTAAAACATATATAACATTAGTAAGAACCGAATCTGCTCCAAACAAAGAAGACACTAAGTTAAAATCAAATAACCCAACAAATGCCCAGTTTAAAGCACCGATAATACATAATGTTAATGCTATTTTCTGTAATGTTTCCATAAATCCTCCTCATTTCTAGTTTTATTATGACCCAAGCAATTAAAAATATACATGAATATAAAAAAAACATAATAATATAATTAACTAGAAAAGGAAAGTGATTTATGAAAAAGATAGTTTTATTACTTGTTTGTATCCTTTTAACATGTAGTTGTGGCAAGATGGATATAACTAAAATTAAAAACGAATTTAAAGACAAAGTAACTTCTTCTAAAGCTTATGAACTAAAAGGACTAATGGAAATATACAATAACGAAGATACTTTTAAATATGATATCGTGGTTAATTATCAAAAAGAAGATAAATATAAAGTTAGTATGGTCAATCAAAACAATAATCATGAACAAATAATTTTAAAAAATGACGAAGAAGTATATGTCGTAACGCCTAGTTTAAACAAAAGTTTCAAATTTGAAAGTAGTTGGCCAGATAATTCATCACAATCTTATATTCTATCATCCTTATTAAATGATTTACAAAATGATCAAGAAGCTAGTTTCAAAGAAGAAAATGATAATTACATTGTAACTTCTAAAGTAAATTACCCACACAATAAAACCTTAGTAGAACAAAATCTTTATTTTGATAAAAAAATGAATTTAAAACAAGTAATAGTTTATGATGAAGAGCAGAACGAAAAGATTAAAGTAACTATTAATAATTTGGATTATAAAGCTAAATATGATGAGGATCATTTTGAACTTCAAACTTTAATTACGCAACAAGAAGATACTATAAAAGAAGAAAATACAACCGAAACAACTGATTCAAAACAAAATACTAATTGTCAAGATAATAGTTGTAAAAACGAAACTACAAATGAATGTCAAGATAATGAAGAAACTTGTAAACAAGAAGAACAAGAAAATAGCGAAGAAACTTCGGCTTTAAGTGATATTATATATCCTTTATATGTTCCTAAAAACACTTATTTAAAAAGTAAAGATCAAATAACTGATGAAACTACAGATCGAACTATTTTGACTTTTAATGGGGACAAATCGTTCGTTTTAGTTGAAGAAGCATCTGAAGTGTCTAAAGAATTTGAAGTTATACCGGTTAGTGGAGATCCTTTAATACTTAGTAATACTATTGCCGCTTTATCTGATAACACTTTATCATGGAGTGCTAATAATATCGACTACTATTTAACAAGTTCTAATTTATCAACTGATGAAATGATGACAATTGCTCAATCAATGGGAAATACTGCTTTAAGTAAGTAGTATTTTTCATTCTAAAAAAAAATAGTATATACAAAAACAATGTGATATCATATAATTATGTAGGTGATTAACTTGAAAAATGTCGTTATATTTGGAGGGGGAAGTGGTCTTTCCCAATTACTTAAGGGATTAAAATTATTTCCTATTAATGTTACTGCTGTAGTTAGTGTAGCTGATAATGGTCGTAGTACTGGAGCCTTAAGAAAAGAATTTGATATTCCAGCTGTTGGTGATATAACAAAAGTCATGACTGCGATGGCCAATACTGATAAAGATAATACCGAATTATTAAACTATCGCTTTAAAACAAATAGTAGTTTAGATAACCATTCGATAAAAAATCTTTTATTAACAGCTTTATTAGACATCAAAGGAGATTTTGCTCATGCAATTCCTGTATTATGTCGTTTATTTGATATTCAGGGAACTATTCTACCTTTAACTGATGAACCTGTTGACTTAATTGGTAAAACCAACAAGGGAGAATATATAATTGGCGAATCCCAAATAACTGAATCAGGTTGTAAAATTGAAGAAATATTTTATGATAAAAAATTTAAGATTAACCCTGATATTTTTAAAGCGATCGAAAAAGCTGATTTAATCATTTTTTCTTGTGGTTCCTTATATACTTCTATCTTGCCTCATCTAGTGCTTCCCCAAATTCAAGAAGCTATTAATAGCTCTAAAGCTAAAACCTTATATGTTTGTAACCTCGTTACGCAACCAGGAGAAACAGATGAATATAAAGTTAGTGACCACATAAAAGTATTTCAAAAATATTTAGGAGAAGCTGGTTTAGATGCTGTTATTGCTAATAATGCTAAGATGTCCGCTTATTTAGTTAAAAAATATGCTTCTGAAGAACAAAAAGATCCGGTTATGTTAGATGCCAAACAAATCGAAAAATTAAAAGTGAAACTAATTAGTGATAAAATCTATAAAATAGAGGATAATGTTTTACGCCACGATACATTAAAAACAGCATATTTAATATTTTCTTACTTAATGGAAGAATAATATGACTTTTACAACACGCATTAAAGAAGAAATATCTAAATTGGATTATGACAAAGTAATTGTTCTAACCGAATTATCTGCTTTCATTCGCTATGATGCTAAAATTTCTTCTCAGGCTATAACTTTAGTCATCGAAAATGCTTCTGTTGCTAGAAGAATATATAAAATTATTAAAGAAATATATCATATCAATATTAATGTTATAGTTCGTAATCAAAAACGTTTTCGTGTCAAACAAATATATATATTAGAAATAAAAGAAAATATTAAGTTTATTTTAGAAGATTTAAATATTTATAAAAACAATAAAAAAACTAATCCTCAGGAATATTTCTTAGAGACTAAAGAGGATAAAATTTCCTTTATCAAAGGATTATTTTTAGCCTGTGGCAGTATCAATGATCCCAAAACTAGTGGCTATCATTTAGAATTTGTTGTATCTTTAAAAAAAGATGCTTTATACATTCAAAAGCTTTTAAAAGAATTAAATTTATCGGCGAAAGTTCTAAAAAGAAGTAATAAATATATGATTTATTTAAAGAGTGCCGAAGAAATTAGTGATTTATTAAAAATGTTTAATGCGATAAATAACATGTTCTATTTTGAAGACATTAGAATTTATCGAGATCATAAAAATATGGTTAATAGATTAAATAATTGTGATATAGCCAACTATGAAAAATCTATTAATACCGGTTTAAAACAATTAAATGATATTAAATATTTAAAGGAGCATAATCTAGTCGATCTTTTAGATGATAGAACTAAAGATGTTTTAAAATATCGTGAAAAATATCCGGAAAGTTCCTATGTAGAATTAGCTAAAATAGTTAGTTTAGAAACTAATAAACCAATTGGAAAATCGGGTATCAATCATTGTTTTATAAAAATAAAAAATATAGTAAAAAAACATAAAGAAAAAAATATCAATGACTAAAATTGATATTTTTTAAATCTATTATAAAATTTCATCTATTAAACCATATTCTAACGCTTCTTTTGCATCCATAAAGTTGTCACGCTCAGTATCTTTTCTAATTTTTTTTAAGCTTTGACCACTCATGTCGGCTAGCATAATATTAAGTTTATTTTTTAATTTTAAAATTCGCTTAGCGGCAATTTCAATTTCTGTTGCTTGTCCTTTGGCTCCTCCCAGTGGTTGGTGAATCATTACTTCGCTATTTTTTAATGCACACCTCTTACCTTTAGTGCCACTAGCTAGTAAAAAAGCGGCCATCGAAGCGGCAAGACCGATAACAATGGTTTTTACATCACTTTTAATAAAGTTTATTGTATCATAAATACTAAAACCAGCTGTTACTGAGCCACCTGGACTGTTTATATATAAACATATATCTTCATTATTTAAAGAATCTAAATATAGTAGTTCACTTACGATAATATTAGCTGATTCATCAGTAATTTCTCCTGTTAAAAAAACAATTCGATCAGATAACAAGCGCGAATATAAATCATAACTGCGTTCACTATTTAAATTTCTTTCTACTACATATGGTATTAAGTTCATTTGATCACCTAATATTATATTAGTAAAAAATCATAAATTTTATAACTAAAATTAATCAACACTTGTCAACAAATTTTTTATCTTAATCATAAAATAAAAGCAATTGCTATCTTTATATTTTTTTGATAAAATTGTATCTAGAATAAAGAGGGAAAGATATGAAAATAATATTAAATAACAAAGAAATTGAAGTACCCCAAAACACAACTATAATTGATTTAGTCAAACAATATTCATTTTTAAATACCGTTGTTGGCGTTAAAGTTAATAACGAAATAGTGCCGATGAATGATAGTGTTGAGGCTAATGATCAAGTTATCTTTTTATATCCTAATGATGAAGATGGTAATAAAATTTATAAAAGTGGGTTAAAATTTGTTTTAATTGCTTCTATTTATGAGTTATTTGGCCAGAAATTAGAAGTTAATTTCGAACATTCTATTGATAAAGGCATTTGTTTTTCTATCAATAATTATAAAGAATTTAGTGATCAAGATGTTAAAATCATCAAAGACAAGATGCAAGAAATAATAAGTGCTGATCTGCCAATAACTAAAGTAAATGTTTCCAAAAAAGATGCGATAACTTATTATAAAAAGATTGCCAATTATGAAAAAGCCCAAAATATCCAAAATGTATCCAATATTTATGTTCATTTATATAAATTAAAAAAATACTATAACTACTTTTATACTAGCATGCCTTATTCAACAGGAGTTTTAAATAAATATGATATCGTATATCTGGAAAAAAATAAATTCGTTTTATTATTTCCGGTGATTGGCCCTAAAATTTATGTGCCTACTTATAAACATTATCCTCTAAACATGAAAGCTTTTGAAGATTATAAGTTATGGTCTAATCGCTTAGGCGTCAAAGATGTATGTGATGTTAATTATTTAGTAGCTCACAATAAAATTAAAGATTTCATCATGATGAATGAATTATATTTTCAAGATATTATTTTAAATACTGCTCACACAATTTATAATCGCAAAAATATCAAAGTTGTTTTTATCGCTGGACCATCTTCATCAGGAAAAACTACTACCAGTAAAAAACTATCCCTTGCCTTAGAAACTCTAGGAATAAATATATTAAATATATCATTAGACGATTATTATCTGGATCAAATTCAAATGCCTCCAGAAAAAGTAAAAAATCGGGAATTTGAAAATTTAGAACTTTTAGATTTAAAACTTTTCAATGATAATCTTAGTAGTATTTTAAAAAAAGAAGAAGTGTATTTACCTAAATACGATTTTGTTTTAGGTAAAAAAGTTTATGATATTCATCCTACCAAAATAAATGATCAAACAATTATTATTATAGAAGGCTTACATGCTTTAAACGATAAATTAGTAAATATAATTGATTTAAAAAAGGTATATAAAATATATGTTTCCCCTTTTCAAACGCTATCCATTGATCGTCACAATCATATGTCTACAATTGATCTTCGCCTTTTAAGAAGGATTGTTCGAGATAATCAAAGTCGTGGCGTCAGCCCAACTGTTACTTTAAATACATGGGAAAATGTTCGTGAAGGTGAAGAAAAAAATATTTTCCCATTCATGGGTAATGTAGATACGGTTATTAATACTTCATTAATCTATGAAGTAGGGGTACTAAGGGTGTATGTTGAACCGCTATTATATTCAGTTGATATAACTAGTAGTGCCTATGATGAGGCTAATAGATTAATTGAATTTTTAAAAATCTTTTATCCCATTCCTTCCGAATACATTAGTCAAGATTCTTTCTTAAGAGAATTTATCGGAGGAAGTATATTTAAATAGAAAGAGGAAAAATAAATGAAAATAGGAATTAATGGTTTTGGTCGTATCGGCCGTTTAGCTTTTCGCGAGCTTTTAAATGATGATACTTTAGATGTTGTAGCTATCAATGATTTGACTCCTGCTGAAGATTTAGCTTATTTATTAAAATATGATTCTAATCATCGTAATTTTTTAGTTAATGACATTAAATATGATGATAATAATATTATCTATAAAGGTAAAAAAATTCGTGTATTTAACGAAAAAGACCCTCAGGCTATTCCTTGGGATACACTAAAAGTTGATATCGTATTAGAATGTACAGGCTTATTTACTGAAGTAGATAAAGCTAAAAAACATCTTTTGGCCGGAGCAAAAAAAGTAATCATCTCTGCGCCTGCTAAAGGAGATGTTAAAACAATTGTCTACGGCGTTAATGATAATATTTTAAATGGTAGCGAAGAGATTATTTCCGCCGCTTCTTGTACGACAAATTGTCTTGCCCCAGTCTTAAAAGTAATAGAAGATAATATTGGGATTAAAAAAGGTTTTATGAGTACTGTTCATGCCTATACTAACGATCAAGCTACTTTAGATGTAGCTCACAAAAAAGGAATCAAAGCTCGTCGTGGACGTGCTGCAGCTTTAAATATTGTTCCTGCCAGTACAGGAGCTGCTAGTGCCATAGGTTTAGTAATCCCTAGCTTAAAAGGAAAACTAGATGGTAATGCTTATCGTGTACCGGTTAGTGATGGTTCATTAATAGATGTTGTTTTAGAATTAAAAAAAGAAACTTCTGTAGAAGAAATAAATGCCTTATTTCAAGAAAATGAATCTTCAAGTTTAAAATTCACATTAGATCCTATTGTCTCTAGTGATGTTATCGGACTAAAAGCAGGTGCCTTAGTTGATGGATTACTTACTAAAGTAATGCCTACTGAAAGCGGCCAACTAGTTAAAATAGTTGCTTGGTACGATAATGAAATGAGCTATACAATGCAAATGTTACGTACTTTAAAAAAACTAAGTGAATTAGATATGTAAAGAAAGTTCTGCACTTTCTTTTTAAATTTGCTAATTTAAAAAAATTTACTTATAATCTTAACTTTGACAGTTGGAGCCTAAAAAAGCCTCACAAACCCTTTATTTATGGGCAATTGTGAGGT
>CALVQP010000029.1 GCA_944358225.1 uncultured Bacilli bacterium | reverse complement strand
ATTACTATTACATTTTTATTTACTTTTACTTTCATAGATATATGCACTCTCCTACTTTACATATTTCTATAGTAACCTCCCCCCCGTTTTTTTGTCAAATAGAAAAGAACCACTTGACATTTTATGTGTCAAATGATTCTTGAGAAAATTACCATTTTGGTTTGTACGGAATAAATTCAAAAGGATCTAAAATGTTCATTTTATAAGTGCTATAATCACAGTTTTCTGTATAATCACAAGTACTCATTTCTAAATGTAAGTGTTCGCCACTAGACTTGCCAGTGCTTCCCATAATACCTAAAAGATCTTGATTAGAAACTATTTGTCCTTCTTGAAAATATACTTCTTTCATATGTCCATAGGTTGAATAAATAATTTGATTGTTTATTTCATGTTTAATCTTAACAATGTTAGCGCCATAATTATCAGTGCCAACATAAATTACTTCACCTTGAGCTATAGGATATATTTTTTCGCTTTTATCATCAGAGGAAAAATCTACACCCATATGTAATGAACCTTTATAATTTTGAGTAATATATCCTTTTTTGAGTGGTAAAGTAAAATCTAAAGAGGAATCTAACTCTGATACTAACTCATTAGATGGAATATTTACTTGAAAAGTGATAATTGTTTTATTAAAAGCTTGGTCAGTCACTTCTAAAATATAGTCCCCGTTATCCGAAATAGATTGACTTGGATCAAAGGGTTCATCATTTAATAAGACGTTTGTAGTCGTTTCATCTAGAATTGATACATTAACTGGTTGAAAAGCATTTTCTTGATCTGTTATTCCCTCAATAACTGGCGGCGTTATATCATTTAGAATTTTAAGGGTGTTTTGATAATCAGAGATAAACTTTTCTTTTAGGGGCTCATTATCTACAAAAGCAATTAAGTTTTGCACTTCTTTAGCTTCTTGCTGCAAATTAGTAATATCAGCAATGCTTGTAGCTTGCTTTAACTCTTCAGCGTGATTTTTGATAGAATTTTCTATTTCTGATAATTCTTGAACACTATTTTTTAAAATATTTAAAGATGATAAATACAAATTTTGATTATTAATACTCAGCTTGGAAAAACTATCTTGAATTTGGGCGATAAGAGATTCTAACGCCTTTAAATCAGTACTATTTTTTAAGGCTATTTCTGCTTGTTTAACTAATTCTTGATAGCTATTTAATCTTTCTAGTTCCTCTGTTTCTAGTTTAGATATTTCCGTAATTTGAATTAAATTTTCATTAGAAGGTGTCGTTAGTTGCAAAGTATTTTCTTTTTGGCCCAGTTGATTATCTGTTGACTCTTTTGAAGATGGTAAAGTAATTGTTTGATTTTGGTCTTTAGTAGTTGCTTTTTTGTCTTTGATAAATAAATGGTTTCCTAAATTGTTGCTGTTTAAAAAATATATATTTGCAGTAACAAAGACTACAAATATAATAATTACGCTTTTTATTTTTATTTACATTCCCCCCTTATTTATAAATTTATTTTATGAACATAGCATCTCCAAAGGAAAAGAAACGGTATTTTTGAGCAACTGCCTCAGCGTAAGCTTTTAAAATTATATCTTTACTAGCTAAGGCACTTACTAACATAAGCAAAGTACTTTTAGGCAAATGAAAATTAGTAATTAAAGCATCAATAGCTTTCCACTCATATCCCGGATAAATAAAGATATTAGTATTACCACTACATTCTTTAAAAGTATGATATTTAGTCATTATAGTTTCTAAGGTTCTGGTTGTTGTAGTTCCTACGGAGATGATTCGTTTATTATTTTTTTTAGCTTTATTTAATATTTGAGCAGTTTCTTTGCTCATACTGTAGTATTCACTATGCATAACGTGTTTAGTAACATCTTCGACATTGACAGGACGAAATGTTCCTAGGCCAACATGCAAAGTAATACTAACAATTTGTACGCCTTTATCTTTTATTTTTTTTAATAGTTCCTCTGTAAAATGTAATCCCGCTGTTGGGGCGGCTGCACTACCACTATTTTTGGCATACACAGTTTGATAACGGTTTTTATCTTCTAATTTTTCATGAATGTATGGTGGTAGGGGCATTTGCCCTAAAGAGTCTAAAATTTCCATTAAAATGCCTTTATAGATTAATTTTACTTCAACTATTCCATCTTCTTTTTTACTTAAAACTTGAGCTTTTAATTGGCCATCACCAAAAGAAATAATAGTATCAATATGTAATCGTTTGCCTGGCTTAGCTAAACAACGGTAGATATCCCCTTCTATATTAGAAAGTAGTAAAAGTTCGATGACAGCATGAGTATCTTCTTTTTGGCCGATCAAACGAGCAGGAATAACTTTAGTATCGTTAATAACTAAAACATCGTTCTGATCTAAATAAGAAATTATATTATGAAAAACCTCATGAGTTATTTCTCCACTTTTTTTATCTAAAATCATTAATCTTGATTCATCACGCTTCTTAAGCGGCGTTTGGGCAATAAGTTCTTCTGGTAAATTGTAATCAAAATCAGCTGTTTTCATAACTCTCCTTGCTTTTATTATCAAAAGGAATTTTTAAATGTTCATAGGCTTTTTTTGTTGCAATGCGTCCTCTTGGCGTACGATGCACAAATCCTTCTTGTAGTAAATATGGTTCAACAACATCTTCAATGTTGGATACTTCTTCCCCGATCGAAGTGGCAATTGTCTCAATTCCTACTGGTCCGCCACTAAATTTATGGATTAAGGAAGATAAATATTGAGTATCTAAAGCATCTAGACCGCTTCGATCAACATTTAAACGTTCTAAAGCTTTTAAAGTAGTTTCCTTATCGATTATTTCCTTATTATCAACTAAAGCAAAATCTCTTACTCTTTTAAATAAACGATTAGCAATTCTAGGTGTCTTACGACTTCTAGTAGCTAATTCTAAAGCTGCCTCATCCGTAATAGCAAAATTTAAAACTTTAGATGTTCTTTGAATAATGTTTTTTAATTCTTCATGAGTATAGTAGTTTAATTTCGATATTATACCAAAACGATCTCTAAGGGGTGAAGAAATATCTCCAGCTCTAGTTGTTGCTCCTACTAATGTAAAAGGCGGCAGATCTATTTTAATATTACGCGAATTGCCTTCACTACCGATAACAATATCTAACTCAAAATCTTCCATTGCTGGATATAATATTTCTTCAATGTATCTAGGCATGCGATGAATTTCGTCGATAAATAAAACATCCCCCGGTTCTAAAGTTGATAACACAGCAGCTAAATCACCACTTTTTTCAATGGAAGGACCACTAGCAGTTTTTAATGATGTTCCTAGTTCATTAGCAATAATATGAGCTAAAGTGGTTTTTCCAAGCCCTGGAGGGCCGTATAATAAAACATGATCTAAAGATTCATTACGCATTTTACAAGCTTTAATAAACACCTCTAAATTGGCTTTTAATTCTGCTTGTCCCACATACTCCTCTAAAGATAGCGGACGGATAGTTTTTTCAAATTCATCTCCGCTAATTTCGCTAGTTGTCAAAATGTTTTCTTCCATTTACATCACCTTTTTATTTTAACATCAATCTTAATGCTTCTTTAATTTGTTGTTCAATATTTAATGAAGTATCGATATTAGGTAGTACTTTTTTTATATCAGTGTTCTTATACCCTAAATTAGTTAAAACACTAATAAGTTCGTCAAAAGAAACTTCATTATTAGTACTTTTAGGACTCGTAATTTTGCCTTTTAAATCTAAAATTATTTGCTTAGCTATTTTTTCACCTATTTTAGGAAATTTAGTTAAATATAAAATATTTTCACGATCAATAGCATCAACAATCCCACTTACACTTCCTGTAGCTAACATCGGTAAAGCCATTTTAGGGCCTAGTCCTTTAACATTAATTAATCTTAAAAAAAGTTGTTTTTCTTCAATTGTTTTAAATCCATAAAGACTATATTCCTCTTCACGAATATGATTATATAAATATATACAATATTCTTCTTCTAAGTTAAAACTATATGGATTAGCTACATAAACTTCAAAACCTATATTATTTTGTTCAATTACAATATAATTACTTTCTTGATGTTTAATAATTCCCTTTATATAATTTAGCATTTATATCACCTTTTTAATAATATCATACATTTGTACACTTTTAAAGAATTTAGCTGCTTGTTAGCATAAAAAGTTGAAATCCTAAATACTTTTCAATTTTCCCGCTTTTAATATTTTTATCTAAATTATATAGTTTTTTTAAATTTTCTTTTAATTCTTTATTGGTATACTGATAAGCTAGTTTTTTATATTTTTCAACTTGCCAGCTTTGAAGTTTTAATTTTTGGGTATATTCGGGTTTATTTTTAATAATATATACATTGCGATATTCTCTAGCTAGTAAAACTATCCAAGCTATTGGTTCTTCTTTTAAGATTTTTAAATCAGCAAATATTTTAAAACTCTCTTTGGTATTTTTTGCCATAATAGCCTGAATTAGTTTGAAAATATTATTTTCAAGAACTCCTTTAGTTAATTTTTTTAAATCTTCTAATTTAATTGTATCGGTACTTTTAGAATAAAAACAGGTTATTTTTTCCATTTCATTATAAGCTAAATCATAGTTATTTAAGCAACTTTTGGTAAGATATTTTAAACAAGGTGTATCTATTTTAAAACCCTTTTCTAAAAATTTAGTTTGGAGTTTTTTTTGTAAATCTAATTCACTTAAATTATTTAAAGTTATTACATTTTCTTCTTTTTTAAAATATTTAGTGATTTTTTTACGTTCATCTAACTTTTCTAGACAACAAAAAATGATAATAGTATTGGAATTAGGATTTTGTAAATATTTTAAAAAATTGTCAACCTCTTTATCACTTAATTTAGCACTAGCAAAAAAGATGGCATTTTTAACGATGAGATATTTTCTTTCATCAAAAATACTGATATAAGCAGCTTCTTGTAAAATGTCTTCTAAGGTACACAAAGAGTAATCAAAAGTAATAATATTTTTAGAATCAACTATTTGAGAAATTTTTTCATCAATAAGCCGAAAACTAGTACTTGCAATTAAGTAATTCATGAAATCACCAAGTTTATTATAGTAAAGTTTTAAAAAAAGGACAAGTGCTGTCCTTTAATCTATTTAAAACGTTATATAACGTATATAATATTTTATGCACTTAATAATAAATGGTGTATCTTTTTTTAATTTTGTGATGTTTGAACTTGTAATTTATTCTTTTTTATTTTAAAAATGATAGTTCCTTGTTTATTTGTTTGATAAACATGCGATTTTTTTAAGTTGTCTAAAACTTCGGGATGAGGATGATTGTATATATTATTTTCTCCGACAGAAATAAGTGAATATCTTGGATTTAAAGCATTTATAAATTTTTTGCTACTACTAGTATTACTGCCATGATGGGCAACTTTTAAAATATCAATATGGGAAAGATTATATTTATTTAGAAGTTCCTCTTCTACCCTTTTACTAGCATCAGCCATCAACAGCATTTTAATTTGATTATAATTAAAATATAGGATGTTAGAATTATCATTTTCGCTATCATATAAGGAAGTTTTTAAAAAATCAAGAGTATAATTACCTAAAAATAGTTTAGATATATTTTGATAATAAGGAATCTGTTTTTCTTTTAAAATTTTGATTAAGGAAGTTTCTAATTCATTGTATTTTCCCTTATTAAAAATAACTTGTTTAATGGGAAATTTAGACGCTAAATTAATCGCCTCTTTCATGTGATCAAAATCTCCGTGAGTAATAACTAGAACATCTAATTTATTAAGTCCCAAACTTTTAAAAAAAGTTATCATATTTTGACTAAGATCAACGTTATATTTTCCTCCTGTATCAATTAATATACTATGCTGTTGATATGGGGTTTGGATTAAAGTAGCATCGCCTTGACCGACATTCAAAAAAATTATATAACAATTAGGATCTAAAATAGGCTTTATTTTAACAAATAGTAATAATAAAGTTAAATAAAGAATACTAGCTTGTTTTTTTAAAACAAAGTAACTAATTAACAGAAAATAATAAGCAATAATGATTATACTCGGCATTTTAGCAAAGGTAACATTTAAGTTAAAACGCATTAAGAAATGAGCAAGAGTAATCGTCAAATCAATTATAATATTATAGATGTAAGAACAATAAGGAATAATAAAAGTTATTAATGCTAAAGGATAAGCTACAAAAGTTACTAAAAAGCCGAATACTAAATTATTTATAATACTTGTACAATTAATATAATAATTAGTAGATAAACTTATTGGTAAAGTAAATAAAGTAGCAATGATAGTTGCCTTTATAGTTGTTTTAAAATAGTTTTGTTTAACTCTTTTTAAAGAAATTATTAAACCTAAAGTAGCGCTAACAGAATATAAAAAGCCTAAATCATAAATAAAATATGGATTAATAACTAATAGGGTCATAATTGTGATGACAAATAATCTAACATTAGAAAGTGCAAGTTTTAGAATTTTGTTTAGCAATTTTAAGAAAAAGAAAACAACAGCTTTATAAAGGCTTGCTGGATAATTTGTCAATTTTAAAAAGATTAAAAATACTATAGTAATTATAGAGTATTGAACTTTTTTAGGTGTATTAAAAAAAGCTAAAATTTTGAAGATAATTAAACTTAAAAAGTTAATATGCAATCCTGAGAGAGCAAATAAGTGTGCAACTCCTAATTCTTGATACATTTTATAATCGTTGCTAATACCGCTTTTATCTCCTAAAATAAACGCTTGTACATAATTTGAAGTATATTTTAAGTTATTGGTTCTATTTATAATGTAGTTTTTCATTTTATAAAAAAGGGATATTTCTGGTTTTATTACTTCTATTTCTTTAATTTCTAATTCATAAAATATTTTTTGACTTAAAAGATACTTCTCATAATTAAATGTATTAGGCAATTGATTAGAAGCTGGTTTTTGCAAGTTTCCAATAACTTTTACAATTTGACCGTTTTGTAAATTAAGAGTATCTAAAATGTTTTGATAAGAGCTTGCTTTAATTTTTTCTTCTGCCTGTAAGGTTAGAGTTGTTTTCTTCTCATTTATGCTGATATTAAGGATTTTGGCAGTTAACACTACTTGCCCTTCTTTATAACTACTTTTATGATATTTTAAGATAAAGATACCGTAACATAGTACGAAAACAATTAAAATTAAAAAAGTTAAATTAGAGTGTAATATTGTCTTTAATTTTAGCAAATAACGCTTCTTTAATACCGGAAACATTTAGTAATTCATCCACTGATTTAAATCCTTGATTCTCTTCGCGATAGGCAATGATACTTTTGGCTTTAGCTTCTCCAATGCCATTTAAAGTCATTAACTCTTCTAAAGTAGCTTTATTTAAAGATACCTTGGTATTTTGCGGATTGGTTTCGTTTAAATTATTTTGGCTGCTTTCTTCAAATTTTGGATCTGTTTGACTACTTTCAGAAACTACGAGTGATTGACGATTTAAAACACACTGAGAAATATCTAAATTATTATTAAAACATACTTCATCAATTTGACTAGTTTTATTCCGCAGTTCTTCTTCTGTATAGATAATTATGACCATTTCATCTTGAATTTTTTTACTAAGATTTAGATTTTGCGTTGTTGCATTACTATTTAATCCACCAGCCATATTAATTATATCATTAACAATATTGCTTGCATCAGCTGTATAAACTCCCGGACTTGCAACTGCTCCTTTGATGTCTACTTTATAATCAGTTTTCTCGGTTGTTTGCTTTTCTTCTTTTGCAGAGGCTTTTAACTCTATTGTATCTTCAGAGGAAGCAGAGACTGGTTTGGCAAAATAGATTTTACCAGCAATGACACTGATTATAATAAGAAAAATAATAAAAATTATGATTTTGTGTTTTAAAGATATTTTGCTTATCATATACCTCCTTTAACTACCCTTCAATATTATTATTCGCAAAAACTTAGCTATTTCCTTTTTTTTGGCCATAAAAAAATTATGAAAAATTTTCATAACTTAACGACCTCGCCCTTGGTCGAGCTCTGGTTCTTCCATGACTTGGTTAAAATAGCCCATTTGAAGCATCATTTTAGCTTTTAGTTGTTGTTCAATCATTGCAAGTTTAGTTTCAAACATTTTTTGTTTTTCTTTAGAAATATATTTTTGGTAATCGAGAAATAAAATGCTTTTTAAACGTTCTACTTCGCCTAAACAATATGCCGCAGCAGTTTCATCATTATTATCACTATTTAATAACTGATAAACATAAAGCGCTAATTTTTTAAACATTTGATTAAATTTAATAGTTAAAATTTTTTCAATTAACGTAGGATTTATAATCATTATTTTAGAAATTTCCACTTTTTTTGGTTTAAATTCATAGCCATTCATATTATATTCCATATAAACTATTTGACTAGTAGCTTTATTTTTTTTAATTAAATAGCTCATAATATACCTACTTTCTTAAATCCGGACGTAATCTCGATGTTTTTTTTAGCTGTTCTTGTTGACGATATTCTTTTATTTTTTGATGATCTCCCGATAACAGGACTTCTGGTACTTTCATGCCTCTAAATTCCTGGGGCTTAGTGTAGGTTGGATAATCTAACAAAGAATCTGTAAAAGAATCTTTTTCATAAGACTCAGAATTAATAACATTATCTAATAAGCGTATTACACTATCGCTTACAACCATCGCTGGCAGTTCCCCACCAGTTAAGATATAATCCCCAATACTAATTATTTCATCAGCAAAGCTATATAAACGCTCATCAAATCCTTCATAGTGACCACAAACAATTATCAGATGGCGATATTCTTTTAACTCGCAAGCTTTCTTTTGATTATATACTTTTCCTTGGGGACACATAAAAATGACATGAGAATCTGGAGTTTTAAGATCTTCGATAGCTCTTACGATTGGTTCACACATTAAAACCATGCCTGCTCCCCCACCATATGGTGTATCATCAACTTGAGCGTTGTTAAAAGGAGAATAATCCCGAAAATTAGTTATATGGATATCTACTACGCTTTTATTTATGGCTCTTTTAATAATCGATTCATTTAAAAAGCCAGTAAACATAGCAGGAAAAAGTGTTAAAATATCTATTCTCATAATATCAAACCTTCTATATTTTTTACTATTATTTTTTCATTTTGTAAATCGACTTGTTCAATAAACTCTGAAACATGAGGAATATAAAATGTTTTTTCATGTTTTATTTGTAATAAAATATTTTGTTTATTACGAATTATATTAACAACTTTACCCACTAATTTCCCTTGAAAAAAGACTTCAAAATTTAATAAATCATCTAGTAAATAATCGTTTACTTTTATATCTTCTCTTTTAATGTAAACGTCCTTATTTATTAAAGGAAGAACTTGATTAATATTATTAAACCCTTGCAAAGTAATTAGCTCATATATTTTATGATGACGATAAGTATTTAATACATATTCTTTAGAATTTATCTTTAAAATATTTCCAGGTATTAATATATTTTTTATTTGTTCTTGATCGCTAATGATTTTAAGTTCTCCTTTAATACCATGAGTACTTACTATCTTCCCGATCTTAATCATATTAGGCATAAATATTCACCTCAAGTAAATTATACCCTACTTTATGAAAGCAAACAATTAATTTTATAATTCTTTCTGCAGCGACTTTACTTTTATTTCTTGTTTTTTTAGATAATCACTCAAAATTATTTTCCCACTTTCCAAAATGTTTTTAACATCTGAAAGCGAAATATTAAAAATCTCGGCTAATTGCTCAGGACTTTTGGCGTTTTGAAAAAACAAGGAAGATGATAAAGTACAAATAGCTGCCGTTAATAAATTAGTTTGAGCGGCTATATATTCTGTTACATCACAACTTTGTAAAAAGATTTGTTCATAAAAACTCAAATAACTTCGAATCTTTTCTTCAGTTAAGTCATTATAGATATTTGTAAGAGCTCTAATTGCTATTTTTTGCTGAATTTTATTTAAATAATTAATATCGCACATTTTATCAAAATCATTACCAAAAAAATGTTTAAGATTTTTTTGAGCAGTAGCTTTTTGTAATCTTAAAGCTAATTGCACATCTTCCTTAGAAAAAGGATATAGATATTCCCAAATAGTTTTACAGTACTGCTGATAGTTTTTTAAATAATTTTGTAACGCGACTCTATTTACACCTTGATCATAAAGCGGCTGCAAGATACTAGCCTGAAAACGAATTTTATCAATAATTTTTGCGAGTTTGGAGTTGCGGGATAAAGCATTTTTGTAATCATAGCTAGTTGCAAATTGATTCTTTTTTAATATTTCTTGTTCAGCAGGTTCTAAATTTTCAAAAACTAATTCTAAAACTAAAAAAGAATATTTTTGTAAAGGCATAATCCCTTCATATAAAGAATCAACTATCGATTGTTTCTTTTGGTCAACATTATTTTGATCAATATCTTCTAAATAGTACTTTAAATTTGTCTTTTTTAATTTTGCTAAAGCCTTTTTTTCGAGTTGACGCACCCTTTCACGGGTTAGATTAAGTTTTTGGCCTATTTCCTCCAGCGTTTTACGCTCACTGCCGTCGAGTCCAAAACGATAAATAAGGACTTCTTTTTGCCGAGGCGGAATAGTTGATAAAGCTTCTTGGACAGCTTCTTTTAAATCATTTTGATAAATACTTTCAAATTCATCATGTCTATTATCGGCAATCATTTCCCCTTTGGTATTTGCACTATCATCTTTAAGTGGTTGATCTAAGTAGTCAATGGAACTAAGAGATAAAAGTTTGGTAATAAAATCAACACTTTTTCCTAAATGCTCTGCAATTTCTTCGATAGAGGCTTCCCGATTAAATTTGGTAAAATAGGAATTTTGAAAATTTTTTATTTTACGTAAATCAATTTCTTTATTTACTGGTATTCTAATCGGCCTATTATGATTGTGAATATAACGAGTAATACCTTGCTCTATCCAGTAGGATACATAAGTAGATAAGGCTGTATTTTTAGTTAGATCAAATTTATTAATACCTTTTGTAAAACCAATAACACCCTCTTGATACAAATCTTCAAATTCCATAAAATGTGTATACTTGCTAGCTATTTTAGATATAAGCTTTTTATTTCTTTCAATCAGAATAACCAAAATATTAGTATCTTGGCTATTTTGATAATCAGCAATTAATTTTCTTTGGGTTTGAAAATTATAATCATGAGAAATGACTTTGGTTTTTAAAAAAGGACTTATTTTATTATTATAAAGAGCGCCGGCCTCTTTAGCTCCAACAAGGGCTATTAAACTAGCATATAACTCATCTATTTCCACTTGATAAATTTTGGAACTTATCTTTTTTTCTTCGATAAATGATTGAGTTAATTTACTTGCTTTATCTTCGTTACTAAAAGGTTGAACTCCTTTTTGTTTTAAAGAATTAATAAAAGAATTAATCGTTTGGGTTGCTTGATCTACGGAAATATTTAATTCTTGAGCAATACTTGTTTCATCTAAGGAACTTCCTAAAAAGCCCAAATATAATGAGATTATATTTTTATCTTTTGGATTAAACTCAGAAATTGCCTGATTAATATTTTCTTGACTAGCATCTAAGTCAAGTTGCTCTAAAATCTGTTTTACATGTATGTTCATACGTTATTCTCCGATCGTTTTGGTTTTAACAATACTTTGGGCGTTTTCATAATACTCTTTTAATATAGCTAAAGAATTTTTTAAAGATTGTTGTAAAGCATAATTATTTATATCAAAAAGGGATGCTAGATGCTTAATGGTAAGAGGATTGTTAGTATAATATCCTAGGTGTAAAAAAGTCAAGATAGCTTGAGTTTCCCCTACTTTTTGTGCTAAATAATTAAAGCGTGAATCATTTTTTAAAATCTTTAAAAATTCTACATCCGCTAGTAATTGATTTTTATAAAATTGCAACTCTTTTATTTTAGAAACTATTTCATCAGTTGATAGTTTATTTATATTTCTAGAGTGAATGGTTTGAAGTTCCAAATATTTAGAGTTAAAAGCCGAATTGGTTAAATCACTTAAAGTATAACTAGTTTGATGACTTTGATTATAATCTTGAAGAAATTGTTGAACTTTTTGGGTTATATTGAAAATAGTTTGATTAAAAGCTTGATATTGACTAGAATAGGTATTTTTAGGAAGTTTCTTTGGTGTTTTAAAGTCCGTACCAAGATATTTACTTATACTTTTTAAATTGGATGGAATAGTAAAGTTTGCTAAAATATAATCAACATTTTCTTTAGAAAGTAAATTGCCTTTTTCATCTTTAAAGTAATCATAAATACTTTGGATTTGCCCTTCTATTGAAATTTGACTAATCGTACTTAATGTATGATTAGTACTATTAATTTGATTGTATTTTTCAAGAAATTTTGTGGCTCTTCTTCGTAATAGTACGATAGTTTGTTGAAATGCGCTATACTCCTTACTAGTTGACTTTTTCTGAAGTGGGCTTGGAGTTTTAAAATCAGGACCCAAAAGGATGATTATGTTTTTTAAATTGGCCTCACTTGCCAAATTGTCTAAGATGTAATCAACGGTATCTTTAGAAAGTAGATTACCTTTTTCATCTTTAAAATAATCATAGATGCTTTTTAAGTTATGGTTTACATTAGTATTTTTAGAAACATTATTATTGTTTTCTTTTTCCGGGTGGGAAATTGGGATTTTTGTTAAATCGGTTAGTGTATAACTAGTGTTATGGGTGGTGTTATATTGGTCAATGATGTTCTTGGCTCTTTTTATTAAACGGTCCCTTGTTTTACAAAAAGCGTGATATTCACTACTACGAAAGACTGTTTGGCATCCAGCTGGAGTTTGAAAGTCAGGATCAAAATAATTGTTTATAGTTTTTAAATTAGCTTCACTAGCAAAGTTGTCTAAAATGTAATCAACGGTATCTTTAGAAAGTAAATTACCATTTTCGTCTTTAAAATAATTATAGATACTTTTTATTTGTGAATCTGCGGAAATTTGGCTAATCGTGCTCAAAGTATGATTAGTATTGTTAATATAATTATACTGCTCAACAAATTTATTAGCTCTTCTTTGTAAAATTACAATAGTTTGTTTAAATACACTATACTCCTTACTAGTTGATTTTTTCTGAAGTAAGCTCGGAGTTTTAAAATCAGGACCTAAAAAGTTGCTGATATTTTTTAAATTAGTCTCACTAGCAAAGTTATTTAAGATATAATCAACGGTATCTTTAGAAAGTGGATTACTATTTTCGGCTTTAAAATAATCATAGATACTTTTTAATTCTTGGTTTACATGAATTTCTTTAGAACTAGTGTTTTTGTTTTCCTTTTCTGGGCAATTAATTGGTATTTTAGTCAAATCAGCCAGTGTATAACTAGTGTGATGGGTAGCATTATATTGTTCAAGGAATTTCTTGGATTTCTTTATTAAATCGCCTTTTGTTTTATGAAATGCGCTATACTCCTTACTACGCGATTTTTTCTGAAGTAGGCTTGGAGTTTTAAAATCAGGACCCAAAAGGATGATTATGTTTTTTAAATTGGCCTCACTTGCCAAATTGTCTAAGATATAATCTACAGTGTCTTTAGAAAGCAGATTGCCATTTTCATCTTTAAAATAGTTATAAATAGATTTTTTTTCTATACAGTCATCTAAGATATTTACATTTATTTCACCTAAATCAGCAAGCGTGTAATTAGTTTGATGGGTAGTGTTATATTGTTCAAGAATTTCTTTAGCTTTTTTTATTAAATAGTCTTTTGTTTTAAGAAAAGTGGAATATTCTTTAGTTTGAGAGAGCTTTTGTGCACCAACTGAAGTTTGAAAGTCGGTATCAAAATAGTTACTTATGTTTTTTAAATTAGTCTGGCTTGCAAAGTTGTCTAAGATATAATCAACAACATCTTTAGAAAGATGGGTACCTTTTTCATCTTTAAAATAATCATAAATGCTTTTGATTTGCACTTCCGATGGAATTTGGCTAATTGTACTTAATGTATGACTAGTGTTGTTAATATGATTATACTGTGCAACAAATTTAGTGGCTCTTCTTTGTAATAATTCGATAGCCTGTTTAAATGAGATATACTCCTTACCGACCGATTTTTTCTGAAGTGTGCTGGGAGTTTTAAAATCAGGACCTAAAAAGTTGCTGATGTTTTTTAAACTAGTCTCACTAGCAAAGTTATCTAAGATATAATCAACGGTATCTTTAGAAAGTAAATTACCGTTTTCGTCTTTAAAATAATCGTAGATACTTTTTCGGTTTTTGGTATAAATACTATTATTGTTTTCTTCTTCCAGGTGAGAAATTGGAATTTTAGTTAAATCAACTAGTGTATAACTAGTGGAATGGGTGGCGTTATATTTTTCAAGAAATTTCTTGGATTTTTTTATTAAATAGTCTTTTGTTTTAAAAAAATTGGAATATTCTTTACTATGAAATGACGTTTGAGGAACACTTGAAGTTTTAAAATCAATACCCCAAAAATTGCTGATATTTTTTAAATTAGTCTCACTAGCAAAGTTATCTAAGATATAATCAACGGTATCTTTAGAAAGTGGATTGCTATTTTCGTCTTTAAAGTAATCGTAGATGCTTTTTAATTCTTGGTTTACATGAATTTCTTTGGAACTAGTGTTATTGTTTTCCTTTTCTGGGCAGTTAATTGGTATTTTAGTTAAATCAGCTAGCGTATAACTAGTGTGATGGGTAGTGTTATATTGTTCAAGAATTTCTTTAGCTTTTTTTATTAAATAGTCTTTTGTTTTAAGAAAAGTGGA
>CALVQP010000028.1 GCA_944358225.1 uncultured Bacilli bacterium | reverse complement strand
CTGCAATTAATAAGACCAAAGCACAAAGGCTTAAGGTTACGACAGTTTTATTCACCTTTATCTTCATAAATATATGCACTCTCCCACTTTACACTTTTAATAATAATCCCCCCCCGAATTTTTGTCAAACAAAAAGATCAACTTGACTTTTTATGTGTCAAGTTGATTATTTACTTTAACTAAATACTATTTAATAATAAAACAATAATTATATTTAATAACAAAACAATGAAAGCTATTATAAATAGTTTTTTGATTGAATACTGAAAGTTACGTACTAGAGATTTTTCTTTTTTCTCGTTGGTAATTTTGATTAATCCCAAAGAAGCAAAAGGTAATACTAATAAAGCAAATTGCATGAAGTAATAAAATAAATTGTATAGTAAAGATTTGATGATAGAAATGCTATTAAAAGAATTAATATTATTTATTATAAAAGTTATTAGAGGAACTAGAAAATACCAACAAAGATAAATACTGCCAACAATACAAAGAATATTTTTATAAGTTAATTGTTGATGATCTAAAAAAATTATTAAACAAAAATAAATTAAGGGATAGAAAAAATATAAAGCATAAATGAAATATGATATAACATTAAAATAAGTTAATAAATTCGAAATAATGGATATTAACAAATGAAAAATTATAAAAATTAGATTTGCTTTTAATAAATATTTTTTATCTAACTTACTATTTTCATTGGAATCAGTATTGTGCTTTATTAAAAGATTAGTTAAAAAAAGGATGACTAATGAAGCAAATCCTAAACACATTCCTCCATAATAGGTGTAATATGTTTTAAAAGCTATCATATTTAAACTAGGTAATAAATAACATCCAATAGCTACAAACGATAATGGAAGCACTAAAATAGCCAAATAAATTATTAAAAATTTCATTTTAGTCATTTTCATTTTTTCACACAACCTTTTTAATCTTCAATAAATGTTTTACTTTTATGCGGTTCATCTTTTAATAAATTAGAATATTCTTGCTGTCTTAAAGCCTCGTAAACAACAATAGCTACACTATTAGATAAATTTAAAGCTCGGACTTTATCTGTCATAGGAATTCGTAAGCATTTATCAATATATGGTTTTAATATTTCTTTGGGAATTCCTGTTGATTCTTTACCAAAAATGAAGTAGATATTTTCTGAAGTATCACTATAATCAAAAGTAGAATGAGGTTTATGTCCGTATCTGGTAAGAAAATAATAAGTTCCTTTATTTTTTACAAAAAATTCATCTAAATTTTCATAGACGGTATAGTTACATTTATCTATATAATTGACACCACTTCTTTTAATATACTTTTCATCTAAAGAAAAGCCTAGCGGCTTTATAAGATGTAATTTAGTATCAGTTGCCACACAAGTACGCATGATGTTTCCAGTATTACCTGGTATTTCTGGTTCATATAAAACAACATTTAACATTTACTCTTCCCCTATTTCCATTATTTCTATTAATTGTTCGAAATCATCCGCTTGCATCAATGCATTGTTTTCTTTTTTGATGATACCTCCATCAACTGGAGCATGATCTTTATAATATATAATTGTCGGAATGCTACTTACTTTCTCATCCTGTAAATTTAAGGCGGCATTTAATTCTTCTAAATATTCTGGGTTTTGTCTTATACTATCAACATTTAAATAATAAATATGATCTTGGAGGTCATATTTACGAATAACTTTCCTTAAATTTTTTTCCATATTATAAACATTTTCATCTTTTGTATAACTTATATAGAGGAAATATTCGTTAGGAGCTTCAGAAAAAACATCACTAATTTCATCAAGACTATTTATTTCGTTCGTAATAGTTTTGGTTTTTATTAAATAACTTTGGTTGATTTTTTCAGCTTCAAATACTTGATACCATTTAAAAATATATAAAGTTAAAAGTATGGCTCCAACAAATAAAAGAATAGCTAAGTAATAGTTCTTTTTGGGAATAACTCGTGTTTTTTCTGTAGCCATAATACATCACCTTTTCTAATTTTAGTTTATCATATTTTTATATTCTTTCAAAGCTCATAGTATGCAAATTTTATAATTTACTGTAAAAAAAGTAGTAATATTGAAACTCTTTTTCTGACAATAGATTTTCATAAATTACTACTTTTAATTATTTGAATTGTTTTCTCTTAATTTGTCTAAATCTAACATTTGATCAGTTGATATGTTAGTAACCTCTGGTTGCTTTTTATAACTTCCCATTGGATCAAAAGGCTCTTGATTTATTAAGGAAGGATTATTAGAAGGACTTAAAGAAGCTTCTGATGCAACCGTAGATGAATTATCTATCTTTGCTAAACTTTCTAAATCCGGAATAGGTATTTCATTTTTATTCGTGTTATTCAAACTATTAAGCTCTGCATTTTGACTATTTTCATTAACATTAATATCGATTGATGTTGGACTTGCGGTATTAATATTTTGAGAAGTTAAACCATTATCAGGATTTGTAATTATTTCATCTGGTTGCGGATTTAAATTAACTGGGGTTTCATTAAATACACTACTTGATGGTTCACTAACTGGTTGGTCTATATTAACACTATTAATTGGTTCGGCTGTTATACTTGGATTTATTACAGTTTCTTCGGTAATGGTTGGATTGACAGTATTAACTTCTGGTTGTGGATTTAAATCAACTGGGGTTTCATTAAATATAGTACTTGATGGTTCACTAACTGGTTGCTCTATATTAACACTATTAATTGGTTCTGCAGTTATACTTGGATTTATTACAGTTTCTTCGGTAATGGTTGGATTGACAGTATTAACTTCTGGTTGTGGATTTAAATCAACTGGGGTTTCATTAAATATAGTACTTGATGGTTCACTAACTGGTTGCTCTATATTAATACTATTAATTGGTTCGGCTGTTATATCTGGATTTATTACCGGTTCTTCGCTAATCGTTTGATTAATCGCATTAACTTCTGGTTGAGGATTTAAATCAACTGGGGTTTCATTAAATACAGTACTTGATGGTTCACTAACTGGTTGGTCTATATTAACGCTATTAATTGGTTCTGCAATTATACTTGGATTTACTACCGGTTCTTCGCTAATCGTTTGATTGACAGTATTAACTTCTGGTTGAGGATTTAAATCAACTGGCGTTTCATTAAATATAGTACTTGATGGTTCACTAACTGGTTGGTCCATAATTGGTGTTGGATTAAGAGCTTCATTACTGTTTAATACATCAGTATTATTTAAAGGAGATAAAACAAAAGGATCTGATGATTGATTTAAAGAAGCATTGTTATCCAGCGAAGATATATTAGAATTATTTTGATTATCAAAAGCTAAATTTTCTTGTGGTAAAGTGCCTAAATTTTGAGTATCAATATTATTAGAATTTATTGGGTCTGAATCAGCAATAATATTATTACTGAACTCTGGAGAATTTACATTGGCTGCTGTATTATTTGACTGATTTTCATTTACAGAAGTGTTTTCTGTCAAATTAGAAGCTTGTTCTTCAGAATTTTGAGTTTTCTTTAAGTTAAAATATTTTATAATAGCATAAATAAATATACCTAAAACAGCTAAATTATAAACTACAGAAAAAATACTAGCTATGCTATCTGGTAATAATGATTTGCTAATAGTTTGATTTCCTATGGTTACTGTAAATCTAACATTTAAAAATAATGCAATAACCAATATCCAACCTACTATTTTGTTAAAAGTCAACTTTCCTAATAAGTAAAGATTAACTATGGGTATCCAAGCCATTGGTGTGCCCTTTTTATATACAAGTTTATTAAATTTAGTTAAAAATATTCCTTCAAGCACATATATTCCAATAGCAAATATTGCTATAATTGCTAAGATTAGTATTGCTAACCCCATTGCTTGCGCTAACATTTGTTCATACAACATAAACATCCCTATCTTCCTATACTATAACAGTATAACAAAAATTAAAATGTACGTCTAGATGTTAGTAAAAAAATAAATGTAGTTATACAATAGATGTGAAACATTTCTATATAAAAGACTTAAGTCGTATAATTGAGTTATCCACAAATAAAAATCAATAAGAAAGGACTTAAGTCATGACAAGTATATCATGAATTAAAAACTAGAATTAATGCTGTACAAACTTATAGAAATGGTAATAGCATCGATTATGTATGTAGAAAATATCATGTTTCAAGAACTTCTCTTTGGAGATGGAATAAAAAATTTGATGGTACTGTTGAATCTCTTATGGATAAATCTCATCGTCCTAAATCTCATACCACTTTATGTGAATTATGGATGAAATTAAAAAGAAATAAAGGTTACAAAAGACATATTGTTAGTTTGTATAGAGTATTAAAAAGAATTGGTTTTTATAATCAAGTATTAATTATTGAAACTTCTAAGTATAAATCAAAAAAATATAATACTCCTAAACAATTGGATAAAAAGTGGCAAATGGATGTGAAATATGTTCCAAATGAATGTAAGAATATTACAAATATAAGCCAGAAGAAATTCAAACAGACAATGGTACTGAATTTACTTATAATAAAGAAAAAATAAAAGTTTTACATCCTATGGATGAATTCTGTCTTAAAGAAAATATTTATCATCATAAAATAAGGCCCAGAACTCCTAGACATAATGGTAAAGTTGAAAGAATTCATAGAAATGATAATGAAAGATTTTATTCTTTTTTATCATTTTATTCACTAGAAGATTTAAGATATCAAGGCAGTCAATATTTAAAAAGATCTAATAATATTCCTATGCAGGTTTTAAATTTTTTAACACCAATTGAAATGAGAAATAAACTATTAAATATTTAAAAAATAACTCAGTTTAAACTAAGCTATTTTCTATATTTTTTTGTTTCACATCATTGACTAATATTCTCGTCTAGCTATTTTCAGGCAAAATAAAAATGAACTTTTTTAAGTTCACTTCTTTAATTGTTGTTAAATGGCCAAATCATAAGTACTAGAGTTACCTTCGACCGTAATTTCTAATACATTACCATTGATGTAACTAGTAAAACTGTTAGCATAATCTGTGCTAGTTATAGGAATATCAGGAGTTACTTTTGCTCCATTTTGTAAATCATAAACATAAAAATTATTATTTTTATCAATTATGTTAATTAGTTTTCCCGTAAAAGAAACATAGTTGAAACCATTTTGATCAATTAATCTTTTTCCATTATAATCATATACATAATAAGTTTGGTTGTCTTGGAGACTAATAGCTAAATCATTGTAAGAAACTATAGCATATGATAAGTAATAACTCATCATACTATTTTCTTGATCTATTAATCCCCAAAGGCTATCTTTTTTGACAACAAAGTATTCAGTATCAATTAAATTATCTTTTTTTATTAGTCCAATAAAATCATATTCATGAGGAATGATTTCTTCTACTTCATTAGTGATACTAATAACTCCCCATTTATTTTCATCATTTAAAACAAGCATTAAAGTAGGATCTAGAGCATTGTTATAATTATTAATAGCTTTATATGTCTTTATAGTTTCTTTTTTCTTAATATCATAAAGTAATATTTTATTATTATCATTTATGAAGACAAAACTATCATTAATTACATTTGTTTCTAACTCTTGATTTTTTAAATAATCAATTGGATAGTTACTATCGTCAATTGTACTCTTAGCATAACTACATGGATCTTTTTGACAAGTGTAACTACCAATAAGATTGGTATTATTGTCATAAAAGTATAATGAGCCATTTTGATATTTTACAGGTTCTTGGTTACTAACAATATTATCGGTATTTTCATTAGTAGCTTCATTATTTGACTCTTGATTGATATGCAGGAAAATACTTAAGGAAGAAAGAGGAATCATAAGAACTAAAAGGATTATGATTATACTTAAGATACTATTATTTCTTTTAACCATAACTTTAATTAACCCTTTCTTTAGTTTTTAAATCATAGATGTAATCTTTAGCATTTTCGGTTTTGGTTTCTTGTGATGTAGCTACGGTAATTATAAGTTTATTATCTTCTTTTTTAATACTAAAAGCATTTACATATCCTTCTTTTGCATGATAATAAGTATAAGAACTTAGTTTTAAAATTTCTTTAATTAACATATTACCTTTATAATCTGTAACAGATAAGTGATTAGCATCATCTACTAAAGCAACAAAATCATCATATAATTCCACATATTTATATCCGTCTTCAATGATTAGGTTTCCTTTAAAATCATATATGTAGTAAGCTTTATTATCTAAAACTTTAACATACTCTTTATTATAATTACGAATTGGACCACTAAAATCAGTTGTTACTTTATTGCCATTATAATCTAGTAAGAAATATTTATTATTACTAGAAGCCATTAAATATTGATTTAATTTTTCTAAACGATCATATTCAAAAGGATAAAGAGTCGAAACATTATCGCTAGTTATTTTTAACATACCATATTTACCATTTTTATTTTGCGCAATAACATAACCATTATTTTCTTCTTTTAAGTAATTTTCAGTTTGGGTGCTATCACTAAAAGTAGTAATATTTTGATAAGTACCAATTACTTTTTCATTTTTTAAATCAATTAAGTTAATAATATCTTTATCTTTTATAAAGACAAAACGTTCATTATAAACCGGGGTAATACTAGCTAAAGTTTCAATTGTGGAAAGTTCGTTATCAGATTTTAAAGTATCACTAGCAATATTACAAACATCTAATGTTTTATCAGCACTATCAATAATGTTTTCGTTATTACAACGATAAGAATTAATTAATTCTTTTTTCTCTTCATCTTTATAAAAGTATAAAGTTCGATTAAAGTAATTTAAATATTTTAATTTTTGACTAACAAGACCTTCTAACAGATTTATAGAGGATGTCTCTGTGCCACCATCTTGAGTAGTAACATTAAAGATTATTTCGTTATTATCTAGCGTATAAGTATATGCTGATTTAGCAGCTTCTTTAGTTTGCTTATCTTTTAATGTTTGAACGTAATCGGTTTTGTATAGGGTTATACCGTCTTCAGTATATTTAACATCATCATAACCAAATACTCTGAGTTTATTTTCTTCATCTACAGTAAAATAATAATTATCTAGTAAATCAATATAATTTGCATTTTCAGTCTTTTTATTTCCCTCATAGTCATATAAAGTATATTTATTGTTAGCATCGGTAGTTTTAACATATGAAGAGTTATAGTTTTTTATTTTTCCTGTTAAAGCCTTAGTTACTTCTTTTCCCTCAAGATCAAGTAAATAGTTAGCTTGATCTAGGCTTGCTATTATTTTTGAGTCCGAATTTTCTTCGATAATTCCTAAATAATCATATTTAAATTCTACCAATTCTTCTGGAGCTTTAGAACTTAAATCTATAACACCGTATTTATCATCTTCGTTTTTGACAAAAGCTAAATCTTCATTAGAGTTATAAGTTTTTAAATAAGTATAGGTATCTAAATTTTTTTTCTTTTTAATATCATATAAAATAATTTTTTCATCATCTTTTTTAGCATTATCAAATACAAAAACGTAGTTTTTATCTATGATTTTGCTCCTAATTTTTTCGTCTTCATCTTCATATTTAGGAGTATCAAAGTCATCATCAGAGCTTGTATAGGCTACATAACATAAGTTTTTATCTTTATTTTTACATTCATAGCTACCGATATCTTTGTTATTCACAACAAAATATAAAGTTCCATCTTCGTAACGATAGTTTTCTTTAGCAACAATAACTTTTTTTTGTTTATTTTCATTTTTATGAGAAAATATTGTGAAGTAAAAAATTAAAGATATAATTGCTAAAACCAAGATGATAGCACTAACAATAATTATTACCCTAGTTCTTAAAGATAAGGCATTAAATTTATTTTTTAGACGTACAAATATATTTTCTTTATGTTCTTTTTGCGTTACTTCTTGTTCTTCACTTGCCAAATCTAGTACTTCTACTTCTTGATCCCTTTTATTCATATACTCACCTACTATGGGGATTATACCATAATTTTTAGTATTGTAGCAAGCAGTGTCATTCTTCTTTTTTCGATAATTATTGAAATTTTTTTTAGATTTTTTTATTAACTATTAAATATAAATTTTCTTCTTTTTTTAAGGAATTATCAAAATTAGGAATGTCTAATAAGCCCCAAACGAATACTTCTTTATGTAATTTTTGAGCTTTATAATATAAATCTTTAGTTAACGCTTTTTTGTAAATACCAATAAAATCATAGGGATAGTTAGTTACGTTAGGTAACATAAAATTAAGAGTTCCAAGTTTATATTTTCGTGGTTTTAAATCGAGTTTTTTAATAACACTTTTATTAAAACTATCAATATAAATTTTTCTATTAGGATATTTCTTTATTATTTTAAGTAAGTTTTTAATATTTAAATCTGCCTCTTTTATTTCAATTAAAATTATTTTATCGGTAGCAAGCTTTAAAACTTCCTGGAGTGTTGGTACACCAATTTTTTTTAACTCTTTAGCAGTTTTATTTTTTACTAAACCGGAAGAGTTAGAGATACGATCAATATAAGCATCATGAATAACAACTATTTTTTTATCTTTACTTTGACGAATGTCTAATTCAAATCCGGAAAAATATTCATCATTGATGGCTTTTTTAAAAGCTATTAATGTATTTTCTTTCCTATTTTTATTATGATAGCCGCGATGAGCAATATATTTCATAAAAAAACACCTAATATAATATATTAAGCGCTTTTAGATTTGGTTCTTTTGTTTTTAAATAATAATATTTTAAATATATAAATAATAATTAAACAAGGAATTGTTATTAAAGTTATTGTTAGCGGTTTATTAAATTTTTTCTCGATAGATAAATCTTGATAATCGGAGGGAACAGCAGCTGCTAAAGATGATTTTTCTTTAGTAACATAAATATTATAATTTTGCTCTTGAGTTGCTGTTGTTATTTTCAAAGTAACGATTTGTTCTTCTTCACTTATTAAATCATTACCTAATATTTCGATAGTGGCACTAGGATCTTCTAAGGTGTAATTTAATTTTAAAGAAGTATCTTCGGGTTTAATAGTGACACTATATGAATTGTTATATTTATCAAAAGTTGGACTCAGCTCATAATCAGTAAGCCATAAATTACTTAGATAAGCGCTTTCTTCCGCTTGAACAAAAGATAAGTTTAAGAAAAATAAGGCCATTATCCAAATAATTTTTTTCACATAGCTTCACCCTTTATATCAATTTGATTAAAATCTCGTTCATAATATATATTTTATCCGGATTTATAAATATATACCCATTTTTATAAATTAAGTCTTTAGATTTTAATAAAGGTTGTAAATTGTAAACTTCGGAAATGTTAATATCGAATTTATTAAAGAAATGTTCTAAGTTTATGCCCTTAATTTTGCGTAATCCTAGCATTAATTCATTATCCATTTCTTCTTGTTTAGATAAAATATTTTCCTCTTTAATGTAATCGTGTTTTAAATACTTGGTTAAATTTTTGGTATTTTCATAACGCATGCCATGTGTATATCCACAAGCTGCAAGTCCAAAGCCATAATAGTAATCGTTATTCCAATATGTTAAGTTATGCTTTGATTCAAAACCAGCTTTGGCAAAGTTGCTTACTTCATAATGAATATACCCATTATTTTTTAGTTTTTTGCGAATGGTTTCATACATTTTATAGTCTAATTGTTCATCAATTGGTTGCGTGTTTTTTATTTTTAAAAGTGTATTTTCTTCAATCATTAAAGAATAAGTACTAATGTGAGGAACATCGAGTTTTAAAAAGAGATTTAAATCTTTTTTTAAGGTTGTTAAGTTTTGTTCAGGTAAGGCATACATTAAATCAAGATTGATATTAAAAAAGCCCATATTTTTACACATTGTGATCTTTTTTTCGACATCGGCAAAGGTATGGTGACGATTTAATAATTCTAAATTTTTAGAATCAAAAGATTGAATACCAATACTTAAACGATTGACACCATTTACACGAAGTATTTCTAAAAGTTCAATATCTATATCATTTACATTACATTCAAAAGTAATTTCGCAATCGGGCTTTTTTTGAAAAATTTCTAAAATTTTAAAAAGATACTTTAACTGAGAAATGGCTAAACATGAAGGAGTACCTCCCCCAATATAAATTGTTGATAATTCTTCATTATTATATTTGGTTTTAATTTCTTCATTTAAACTATCTAAATATTGGTTAACTAACTTTGGATTATAAAACATTTTGCAAAAATCACAGTAAGAACATATAGTTTTACAAAAAGGTATATGTATGTAAGCACTTAACACTTTTCATCACCGCTTTTCTAACTTCATTATAAAGAATTCGTTATGAGCGCGCAATATTTAACGACAACACTATGTAAATCAGCCGTCCTGTTTGACATTTACTTTTTTTCAGATTTTAAGACAGCTAAAAATGCTTCTTGTGGTATTTCGACACTTCCCACCATTTTCATTTTCTTTTTACCTTCTTTTTGTTTTTCTAATAGTTTTCTTTTACGAGTTATATCTCCTCCATAGCATTTAGCTAAAACATTTTTTCGTAAAGCTGATATATTTTCTCTAGCAATTATTTTAGAGCCAATAGAGGCTTGAATTGGAACTTGAAACATTTGTCTAGGAATAATTTCTTTTAAGTTTTCAACCATTAGTTTACCTCGATTGTAGGCAAAATCTTTATGAACGATGGTTGATAAGGCATCTACTACTTCTCCATTTAGTAAAATTTCCATTTTAACTAAATTACTACTTTGATAACCAATATATTCATAATCAAAAGAAGCATAGCCTTTAGTAGAACTTTTTAACTTATCAAAAAAATCATACACAATTTCTGATAAAGGAAGTTTATAATGAATGTTTACGCGAGATTTATCAATATATTCTAATGATTCATATACTCCTCTTTTTTCTTGGCATAAATCCATAATTGGACCTATAAATTCACTAGGTACAAAAATATTAGTACGAATGAAAGGTTCTTTTATTTCGGCAATAGTAGCTCGATCAGGCATTTTATTTGGTGAATCTATCATTAAAGTATTACCATTAGTTAGTGTTACTTCATAAATAACACTAGGAGATGTAGCGATGATATCAATATTAAATTCTCTTTCGATACGACTCATGATTATTTCCATATGTAATAAACCTAAAAAACCACAGCGAAAACCAAATCCTAAAGCATCCGAGGTTTCCGGTTCAAAGCAAAAAGAGGCATCATTTAATTTTAATTTTTCTAAAGCGTCTCTAAGAGCACTAAATTTATTTGGTTCTATAGGAAATAAGCCTGAATAAACCATCGGTTTCATCGGTTGATAACCATCTAAAGGTACTTGGGACTCGTTAGTAGTTACAGTAATCGTATCACCTACATTAACCATGGCTATATCTTTAATACTAGCTGATACCCATCCTACTTCCCCACTTTTAAGGATATCTTTTTTTACTTCTTTAGGAGTATTGATACCAAGTTCCACGACCTCAGCAGTATAATTACTTGCCATCATTTTAATAGAATCTTTAATTTTAATAGAACCATCAAATACTCTAATGTGAGCAATTACTCCGCGGTATGGGTCGAAGTACGAATCAAATATTAAAGCACGAGTCGGTCCAGAGTTATTTATTTGAGGAGCTGGTATTCTAGTAACAACGGCTTCTAATAATTTATCTACTCCCACACCAGTTTTACCACTACATAAAATAATTTCATCTTTAGTAAAACCTAAAACATTGCTTAATTCATCACTTACTTTTGCAATATCAGCATTAGGAAGATCAATTTTATTAATTACCGGAATTATAGTCAAATTGTTATTTAAAGCCAAATACAAGTTAGCTAAAGTCTGAGCTTCAATTCCTTGAGCGGCATCCACAACTAAGATAGCTCCTTCACAAGCGGCAAGACTACGAGAAACTTCGTAAGAAAAATCTACGTGTCCGGGAGTATCGATTAAATGAAGTAAATATTGTTCGTTATTATACGTATAATTTAAACTTACAGCATTTAATTTAATTGTTATTCCTCTTTCGCGTTCTAAATCCATGCTATCTAATAATTGATTTTTCATCTCATGTTTATCTACATTACCCGTTAACTCTAAAATACGATCGGCAAGCGTACTTTTGCCATGATCAATGTGAGCAATAATAGAAAAGTTTCGTATGTTTTCTTGTTTCATCTTTTCAACCACTTTCGTATTTATATTATATAAAGTTTTAACGTAAATACCAAGCTTTTTCTTCGAAAGAAGAACCTACTGCCGATACGACGTTTCCCTCTATTACAAAGATATAGTTATTTAACTTACGAATGGGATTTATTTGATTAGAAAAAAAATGATTATTACGATAAGAAATTTCTTAGCTTTTAAATTAGCTATTTTTCTTTTTTTGATATCGTATTTTTCTATAATAATTTCTACTAAAATCTGCTTATATTATAAAATAAGGCAAAACTAATTATAATAATATTTAAAGCAGAAAATTATTAAACTAATAGCAGCCAACTAGCATTGTCTTTATAATATTATTTTTTGTAATTTAAAATATCCCAAACTAAAATTTCATTTCCTCTATAATCTCGCATATAAACTTTGGTTGTATTTTCATTTAATAAATTTATTTTTAAGGCTGACGTTTTATCTTTACTTGATTTTAACAAATAAACATAACACTCAAAATATTCATTAAATTTTTGTTCTTTAACATAATAATAATTTTTATCATTATCATAAAAATATATATCAAATTCCCATTCACTTATCTGATCAACGTAATAATTTAATTCGTTAACATTTGCATATGACATTTTCTGAAAAATATTACTTGTCCAAGTCAAAACAACATTTAACGCTGGTAGTAATAAGATAATAATTAATATAATTGTAAACTTATTATTCTTTTTTTCAGGAAAATTCTTCTTATTCCTTCTATAATTTAATATTAAATACAAAGCTATTATAAGGCATACAAAAGGTATTGCAATTAAACATAATGCCCACATTCCCATCATGTACTTCACCTCTTAATTACATATATTTTATATATAGTTATTATCGTAGGTATATTCCTGAGGATAAGTAGGACGTTTAATACTTTCGTTAGTTTCTACACCAACTATATAAACAGTCGCTGTTACGATGATAAGGATTAAGACCCCAATAAACGAAGCTACATACCCTAAAATTAGTAACGCTAAATCATTAAGAGTACTATTTGCTTTTAAAAATTCTTTTTCTTGTGTTATATAAAGATAAAAATTAGCATAACTTAGCTCTTTATAAGCATTAACATAAATACTAGCTAAGCCTATTGTTAAAATATTTAATAGATCGTAGAAAAGAAAACTTATTTGTAAAGCTAGAAACTCAATGCGATGGCCCTCAATAATACGCAATGCTTCTTTAGCAGCATCTGCTGCACTTAAGTTTTTATTAGGATCAATTATTAAATAATGATATACACTTAAAGCCGGTAAAAAGTAAATAGCAAAGGCCGCCATAGCAAAAAATCCTGCTAGAGGAAAAGAGCCAATTAAAGCGTAGCATAAACCGTACACTAATGAACCAGCAATACTAAACAAATAACGTTTAGGTTCTTTAAAAGCATTAAAAAGAGTTTCTTCTATAACTACTTTATTCCCTCTAGCTAAACTTAAAGAGGACATTTTTAAATTGAAATTAATAATCGAAGTTATAAATACTAAAATAATGGTTCCTAGTAAAATTAGGCCTAAATATCCTAAAAGGCTATTAGCCGTAAAAGTATAACGATTAGCCATGAATCCAATTATTATTAAGCTAATAAATATTATATAAATAAAATATAAAATTCCATTAGTAATAACTAAATTACTTTTAGAAGTTTTTTTGGCTGCAGATTTGATCGATTTACGAACTGTTGAATTATTCATTTTCTTACTCCTTTAGTTGGCTAGTGCCATCTTCATAGTTTATTTTTATTCCTTGTTGAACATTATAAACATAAACATTAAATTTTATACCTGCCCCATCATCTTCCACACTTTGGGCTTCTAAGTGAATACCACTAGCTATCAAATTGGTGTTTTCATAAATTGGTGTTACGCGATATAAAACGTGATTATTAGTCTTATGTATGTAATCAGCTATTTGATTTTCAAAATCAAGCATTCCTTGAGTATTAGTTTGTCTAGTGCAGGTAATGAGATTTTTTTCATTAGCGTTTTCACCAGTTAATTGATAACCAATCAAATGACAACGATTATATAAATACTTGCCCTCAATATTGTCATATTTAATTGTATGCCAACCACTTGGTTTTATCATGCCGATGCTTTCCCTTTTTTCACTAGGCATCAAGTCGGAACCAATATTAGCAATAGCCATTTGGGCGCGATTTAAATAATCTAGGGGGCTGTACTTTTCATAAGAAGTAGTACTAAACATATCTTGGGTAAAATTAGGTTCATTGTTATTTATTATTACATAATCTTGGCCATTATATTCAGGTATTTCACTTAGAGCATAACTAGGAGTTAACTTATTAGTTAAATTATCAATAAAGATACTAAGATCTTGATTAAAAAACTCGATAATTATAATCCCTAAAATAATAGTACAGGTAATAATAATTTTGCGTTGATTTTTCTTTCGTTTTTTCATTTGCGCACTACTTTCTAGTGTAATTATAAAATATTATCATAAAAAAAGATACTATTTAATGAAGTTGTCAATAAAAAGTAGACACTTAAAAAGATTTATTTAAACCCTAGTTGAGTTCTATACTCAATTGGGGTTT
>CALVQP010000027.1 GCA_944358225.1 uncultured Bacilli bacterium | reverse complement strand
TACAGTTTTAAGTCTCATAAATTGAACGCTCCTTACGATATATGAATATTATAACATGTACGTTCCATGTACGCAAAGCTAAAAAATAAAAAAACTAGGATTTATGAGGCCTAGCGCGTGATTTTTTATTACAAGTGTCAAAGATGGGAATAAAACTTTAAAAAGATAAAATAGCTTTACTATAATGTTTTTTTGACATATAATTAAAGTATGAAAGAGGAGTGTTTATGAGTATTCAAAGAAGAAGTATAGCCACTTGTATAGTTTTAACAATTATTACTTGTGGTATTTATGGAATTTATTGGTTTATTGTTATAACTGATGATGTTGGAAGAGCTAGTGAGGATAATTCAATGTCTGGCGGTATAGCTTTCCTACTTACTTTAGTTACTTGTGGAATTTATGGAATTTATTGGGCTTATCAAATGGGTAAAAAATTAGCCAATAATAAAAAAGGTGTTAATATAGCAGATAATTCGATTGTATATTTGATATTACAAATTTTTGGATTAGGTATTATTAACTATGCTATAATCCAAAATGATTTGAATCAAATTAGTGATGCACAAACAGCAAACTAGAAAAATACTAGCAATGGGATTGCTAGTTTTTCTCTTTTTAGTATATTTAATATTTTTAGAACGCTATATTAAAATTCCGTGCTTTTTTCATTTGTTTACAGCTTACTATTGTCCAGGATGTGGAATTACTCGTTGTTTAAAAAGTATTTTAGAACTAGATTTTTATCAAGCATTTAGATATAATAATTTAGTTTTTATATTATTACCTGTTTTTATTATATATTTTTTAGAAAGTTTACTAGATTACTTGAAAATTAAGCATTTAAATCTAAAAAGATATTTTAATAACAAATTTTTTAGTATTGTGCTCATAATAACAATTATTTATGGAATTTGTAGAAATATAGATTTTTTTAATTATCTAATACCTACAGCAGTTTAAGACAATTATTAAATTTTTTGATATAATGAAAAAAGGCGGTGAAATTATGAAGTTACCTAATTTGAAAGAAGCGCGAAATCGAACTTCACAAAATGTAGAGTATGTCTATTTAAAACCTCAAAATAAAATAAAGGTAAGTAATAAAAAGTATTTTTTGAAAACTTATGGTTGTCAAATGAATGTTCATGATTCAGAGGAAATTAGTTATCGTTTAGAAAATTTAGGATATGAAGCGTGCTCTAATTTAGAAGATGCGGATTTAGTAATTTTAAATACTTGTGCAATTAGAGAAAATGCTCATGATAAAGTATTTGGTTTTTTAGGAAGGTGTAAACATCTAAAGAAAATAAAAAAAGATCTTATAGTTTGTTTATGCGGATGTATGGCACAGGAAGAAAGTGTGGCTTTAGAATTAAAAGAAAAGTATCCGTATGTTGATATTGTTTTTGGAACACATAATATTCATGAGTTAGAAGAAATGTTAGAATCTTATGAGGGCAAACAAGATATTGAAGTATATAGTTATGAGGGTAAGGTTTATGAAAATATTGCTTATAAAAGAGATTCTAGTATTAAAGCATGGGTAAACATTATGTATGGGTGTGATAAATTCTGTACTTATTGTATAGTGCCTTATACAAGAGGAAAACAAAGAAGTAGAAAAGCTGCAGATATTTTGAAAGAAGTAAATGATTTAGTGGCTGCTGGATATCAAGAAGTAACTTTGTTAGGACAAAATGTTAATGCTTATGGGAAAGATTTAGAAGAGATAAGTTTTGCTAGATTATTAGAAAAAGTGGCTCAGACTAATATAGCAAGAATACGTTTTGTAACTTCTCATCCTTGGGATTTTAGTGATGAGATGATTGATGTTATTGCTAAATATGATAATATAATGCCTTATATTCATTTACCACTACAATCCGGGAGTGATAATGTTTTAAAAAGGATGAATCGACGATATACTAAAAAAGAATATTTGGAATTATTTAATAAAATAAAGAAAAAGATTAAAAATGTCGCTATTACCACAGATATTATTGTAGGATTTCCTAATGAAAGTGATGAAGATTTTGCAGATACTTTAGATATAGTTAGAAAATGTGAGTTTGACGGAGCTTTTACTTTTATTTACAGTCCAAGAGAAGGAACACCAGCTGCTTTGATGGCTGATGATATAAGTTTACGCGTTAAAGAAGAAAGACTACAAGAGCTAAATAACTTAGTTAATTTATATTCTCTTAAAAATAATCAAAAATATTTAAATCAAGAAGTAAAGGTTTTAGTTGAGGGAATAAGTGAAAAGGATGAAACTAAATATTTTGGGTATACTGAAAATATGAAATTGGTCAATATTACATCTTCGCAAAATATTATTGGGGAAATAGTTAATGTTAAAATTACGGAAGCTAAGAGTTTTAGTTTAGATGGTGAAGTATTATAAAAGATTTGCAGTAAAAAATGCAAATCTTTTTTAAAAATTTTCGAAAATAATTTTGGAACCAACTTTTAAATGAGCAGTACTGTTAGCTGGCAGTTCTAAGATACTTGTATTTTTTTGTTGGCGATTTACTTTGAAGACTTTATTTTTAGGAAGAGCAATTACTTTAAAGACAATTTCATTTCTTTCATTTAGCGCGATAACATCAATTGCCTCTTTCATAAAATAGGTATGAATAGAGTTACAAGAAGGAAATAGAATACCGCTATTTATATTGGTTTGGCCAATAAATCCAGTTAGACGATCATAGAAGCTAGTTGCTACTTTAACGTTAATATGTTTTTTTCCAATTTTGACTTTCATATTAATTTTTTATTCCTTTCAAACTTAATATAGCATAAAATATGTAAAAAGTGACAAAACAGTGCCAAATATTTTAGAAATTGACACTCTTAAAATGGAGAAATGATATAATCATAGTGGGTGGTATAATGGCAAAGAAAAAAAGGAAAAAGGAAGATACTAGCAAATCATTTGCTTATAGTGTAGAACTTAATGGTTTGTTATTAATACTTATTGGGGTTATTGGTTTTGGAACTTTTGGTCCAGTTGGTAAAATTATTAAAAATTTTGCGATTTTTTTGATGGGAGCTTGGTATGTTTTAGCATTACTTGCTGTTTTATTTATTGGTTTTTATATGATTATAAAAAGAAAAATGCCCAAGCTATTAACTGCGAGGTTAGTGGGACTATATTTTATTATTTTAGCTATTTTAATGTTTTCTCACTTAGATTATGCAACAACTAATGAATTAAAGGGTAAAGAAATTATTTTGACAACTATTGATAATTTTATGGGCTCAGCTAATAGTTTGAATTCTAATGTTGGTGGAGGTATTATTGGAGCATTATTTATCGCCTTATTTGTAACTTTAATTGAACCAACAGGAACAAAAGTTATTATTGCTCTTTTAGCCTTATTTGGTTTTATTTTGGTATTTGATATTACAATAGCTGATGTTTTTAGTAAATTTAAAGAAATAAAACAAAACCGTAAGCAAAAGCATTTAGAAAAGAAAAGGTTGAAGCAAGAAAAAGAAATTGAAGATGATGCTGAAGAGGAGGAGGTAGATGAACAAGTAGTCGTAACAAGTGCTGAGGAATTAAAAAATGATGATAAGCCTAAGCAGCTAGATGATCCTAAAGTAATAGAACAGCCCGTTAATTATGCTTATCAATTACCATCCCTTGATTTGTTAGATAATCCGCAACGAGCTGTAAAGACTAATACGGAATTAATTAAGAAAAATAAAAACGCATTAGAAAAAGTGTTAGCTGATTTTGGAATTAAAGGACAAGTTGTAGAAATTCATGTAGGACCAGCCGTAACGCAGTTTGAAGTGGCAATTTCCTCGGGAACAAAAGTTAGTCGTATTAAAAGTTTGGACAAAGAAATAGCTTTAGCTTTGGCAGCTAAAAATGTGGCTATTGAAGCACCTATACCGGGAAAAAGTACTGTAGGAGTAGAAATACCAAATCCAGCGGTTAGTGCGGTTAAAATAAAGGAAGTTTTAGCTAATGTTCCATCACGAGATGAAAAATCGAAAATACTTGTAGCCTTAGGTAAAGATTTGATGGGTAAAGTCCAAACGGCTGATATTACGAAAATGCCTCATTTATTAGTAGCAGGGTCTACTGGTAGTGGTAAATCTGTTTGTATGAATAGCATAATTGCTTCGATCTTAATTCGTTATCGTCCTGATCAAGTCAAATTGGTTTTAGTGGATCCCAAAAAGGTTGAAATGTCGAATTATAATGGAGTTCCGCATTTATTATGGCCAGTAGTAACAGATCCCAAAAAAGCCTCTATTGCGTTGCAAAGAATTGTGGCGATTATGGATGATCGTTATGATAAATTTGCCGATACTGGAGTTAAAAAAATCGAGGAATATAATGCATATGTTGATAAACAAAAAGATAATGCTTTAGCAAAAATGCCTTATATTGTGGTTATAATCGATGAATTGGCTGATTTAATGATGGTAGCTTCTAAAGAAGTGGAAGGATCTATTCAAAGAATAACGCAATTAGCTAGAGCGGCGGGAATTCATTTAATTGTAGCAACCCAAAGACCAAGTACTAATGTCATTACGGGAGTCATTAAAGCTAATATTCCCTCTCGTATTGCTTTTGCAGTAGCTTCGCAAATTGATTCTAGAACGATCTTGGATGCCGGAGGAGCAGAAAAGTTACTGGGCAAAGGAGATATGCTTTATTTACCAATGGGCGAAAATACAGCCTGTCGTGTTCAAGGATGTTTTATAACTGATGAAGAAACTCAAAAAGTAATCGATTATGTTTGTGCTCAGCAAAAAGTTGTTTATGATACAACTTTAAATCAAACAACTGCTGAAGACCATAATCCTGTATCTTCTGAGCCCGAAGAATATGATGATCCGCTTTATAACGAAATCGTCGATTTTGTAATTAATACGGGAAAAGTTAGTGCTTCACTTTTACAAAGAAGATTTCGTTTAGGATATAATCGAGCAGCCAGAATTGTTGATTTACTAGAGGAGCGTGGTATAATTGGTCCACCAAATGGTTCTAAGCCTAGAGAAGTGTTAGTTAAAAAAGAACAAGAATCTGAAGATTAACGATTAACAGATTCTTTTTTAATACAGATTATTATGGAATAGATTTTTAAAAAATGATATGATGGAAGTAGTAATAAAGTGGTGATGGTATGAAACTTAAAAATTTTAAAATTAGCAAAAAAGTATTATGGATAATTTTAGGAATTACTATAGTGCTAGCAACTATTTTTTTGATTAGGTTTATTAGAATAAAAACAGCGAAAATTGAGGTTGATTTGGTTAGTGATTTAACGGCGCAGTTTGCTAGTGATGTAAAAGTGTCGGATTATATACTAAGTATTAATGGGAAATTAGTCGAAGATAATAAAATTGATACAACTAAATTAGGTGTTAAAAAAATTAAATTTTATTTTGTCAATGAAGATGATATAAAGGTTAGTTATGAGTTCGAAATTGAAGTTGTCGATGAGACACCACCTCTTGTTTGGCTAGGAAATTCATATAGTGTAAAAGTTGGTACTGATGTAAAATTGGAAGATAAAATAATGTGTGCGGATAATTATGATGATAATCCGAAGTGCGAAATAGAGGGAGATTATGATTTAAATACAGCAGGTGCGTATAATTTAGTTTTTAAGGCGTTAGATAAAAATGGTAATGAAACAAAGCAAAATTTTGTTTTAAATGTTTATGAACCGGTTGTTGCTACTAAAAGTGAGGCAACAGGAGAAAAACAAGAAGTTAAATATACAGATTTTAAGGAAATTAAATCCTTACATAAAAATGAAGATACTATGGTAGGAATTGATGTTTCTAAATGGCAAGGAACTATTGATTTTGAAAAACTTAAAAATGCTGGAGTAGAATTTGTGATGATACGCGTTGGAGGAACTAGAGGAACAAATAAAGAATACTTTGTAGATGAGACGTTTGAGTATAATATTAAACAGGCTAATAAATATAATATAAAAGCTGGAGTATATTTTTATTCTTATGCTAATAGTGTAGAGGCGGCTAAAAAAGATGCTAAGTGGGTTTTAAAACAGATAAAAGATTATGATATTGATATGCCAGTAGCTTTTGATTGGGAGGAATGGAATAATTTTAATTCTTATAATTTAAGTTTATTTGGTTTAACATCACTAAGTGAAGAGTTTTTAAATACAATAAAAAAAGAAGGATATAAAACATTGCATTATTCTAGTAAATCATATTTGGAGGATGCTTGGATGAATACTTCGCATGATGTGTGGTTGGCACATTATACTAAAGAAACTAATTATCAGGGGGACTATAAAATGTGGCAACTTTGTGACAATGGAAAAGTTGATGGTATTGATGGTTTAGTAGACATTGATATATACTACAAGTAGTAAAGGAGAATATAAAAATGAATTTAGAACAAAAAGTAGTCGTAGTTACTGGGGGTGCAATGGGAAATGGCTTAGGAATAGTAAAAACATTTTTAAAGTACAAGGCAAAGGTAGCTATTATTGATTACAGTGAAACTTTAGATGAGGTTGTGAAATCTTTAAATAATGTTGATGTAAAAGGTTATAAAGCTGACATTTCTTCAAAGCTAGCAGTTGATGAAGTTATAAAACAAATTATTAATGATTTTAAAAAAATTGATATTTTAGTTAATAACGCCGGAATATGTCGTTTAGAAACTTTTGAAAATATGGATGATGATTTGCGAGATCTACATTTTGATATTAATATCAAAGGTACTTGGAATGTGACAAAAGCAGCCTTAAGCTATTTAAAACAAGGCAGTGATCCAGCTATTATTAATTTGTCTAGTGTTACTGGACCTATGGTAGCAGATAGTGGAGAAGTAGCTTATGCTACTACTAAGGCAGCTTTAATTGGGTTTACGAAAGCTTTAGCCATAGAATTGGTGGATCATAATATTCGGGTTAATGCCATATGTCCGGGATATATAAAAACGCCGATGGTAGAAAATATGGCTGTGGAAACTAATAAAGATAATCCAGAAGATGTCATAAACAAAATAGCACTGGCAATTCCGATGAAAAGATTAGGTAATATAGAAGAACTTGGTGAATTAACAGCTTTTTTAGCTAGTAGTAATTCAAGTTATATTACAGGTCAAGCAATCGTAATTGATGGCGGCTCTACATTACCCGAGACTATGAGTATGGGCGTATAGATAGATAGTTATGTGGCTGGATAGCGCTCCAATAGCAAAGAATCATTTGACACATAAAATGTCAAATGATTCTTTTTGTTTGACAAAAAATCGGGGGGGGTTATTATAGATGTGTGTAAAGTAGGAGAGCGCATATCTATGAAAAACATTGATAAGAAAAAATTAGTAATTATTCTTAGTGTCGTCGTCTTATTAACAGCAACAGCTATTTCTTATGCTTAATTACAAGAATGCAAACTTTACGAAATAATGCCATGTCATTAAAAGGAACTAATTTAACCCCTAAAGAATATCTGATAGTGAATGAAATTGTTGCTTCTATATCTAATGAACAACGAAAAATGACTGCATTGAAAAATGGTATTGAGCAAAGTCTTCAAGGTTTTAGTAGATAAATGCTATTTATATAAAAAATATATGTTAGAATTAATATGATTGAAGATTTTAATTTTTATTAATAGTAGTGTTTGGATGGTGTAATGAACTATATAAATATAAAAACGGGAAAATTTTTTTGAACTAAGAATAGTCAATGAATACTTTAAAATTGGTTATTCTTTGAAATAGTAAACTGTTATTAGGTATTCTGCAAAGTAATGTTGTAACCTAAATTAGTTAAATAAGAAATCATTTCTTCTGGAGTATTCTGAATGTTTTTGTGAAATTTAAAATTCTTATCGATTAGATTTTCAAATCTTTGATAATCAAACACTTCACCAGTAAGTAAAATATGGTATGCTTGTAAGTAATAATCTTGCGATGGCAATAATGACTTTCTTGTGGCCTCTACGTCTTTTTAAAGATTCATATCTAGTCTTAATATAAGGACAAGATTTATCTTTAATGGCACATAAAGCACATTGAACAAGGCTTGATATAAATACCATCTTTGGTGATTCTAACAGATTTTTTTCTTGGCAGATTCATTACATCTGGGAGTAAGAACAGTCCAAGAACAAAGGTGTTTATCACGTGTTGTATAAAAACATTTTAATACTAGTTAATTCTAGTATTTTTTGATATACTGAAAATGGTGATGATACTTGAAAGATTTAAAGGTTATATTTATGGGGACTCCTGATTTTGCAGTACCAGTATTAAAAGGATTAATTGAGGAAACTAATGTAATATTAGTAGTTAGTCAACCAGATAAAAAGCAAGGAAGAAAACAAGTTTTAACGCCAACTCCGATAAAAAAATTAGCGTTAGAAAATAATATTGAAGTTTATCAACCGGCAAAAATTAAAACGGAATATGAAAAAATAATTAGTTTAAAGCCGGATATAATTATTACTTGTGCTTATGGCCAAATTATTCCTAAAGAAATATTGGATGCTCCAAGACTAGGCTGTATTAATGTTCATGCTTCACTATTACCTAAATTGCGTGGAGGAGCACCAATTCACAAAGCTTTAATTGAAGGGTATACTAAAACGGGAATAACAATTATGTATATGGATGAAAAGATGGATAGTGGCGATATAATTGCTCAAGAAGAATACATTATAAAACCGACGGATAATGTAGGAATATTACATGATGAATTATCACTAATCGGAAAATCTTTGTTGTTAAAGACACTACCATCTATCATTAATAAAACAAATGATAGAATTAAACAAAATGAAGAAGAAGTAACTTATGCTTATAATATTAAAAGAGAAGAAGAACATTTAGATTTTAATAATCCTGGTTTAAAAATATGTAATCAGGTTAGGGGATTAAATCCTTGGCCTTTAGCTAATATGATTTTAAATGATTTAGAAACGAAAGTTTTGGAGTGTACTTTTAAAGAAGCTAAGGTATCTCAAGTGGGAAGGATTATTGAAGTGACAAAAGATAGTATTGGTATTAGTTGTCAAGATGGAATTGTCTATATTACTAAGATTAAGCCTTTTGGCAAAAGGATAATGGCAGTTAAAGATTATCTTAATGGTCTAGATAAACAAAAGCTTTTAAATCAAGAAGTAAAGTAGGTGGATGATGTTTAAAAAGAAAAAACCAAAGTATAAAACTGTTAGTGAAGATGATCCTTGGCTTACAAAAACTTGGAATGATCCCAAAGGGCGCAATTATATTCAGTTAGCATTATTTGGTCTAGTGATGTTAATTTTAATTGTTTTAGTAGTGTCTAATAAAAAAAATATAGTACGTGAATATGAAACAACTTATGTTCATAATAGCCCGTCGTTAAGTGAAACTCTAAATAATTTTTTTAAGCAAGAATATACTTACGAATATATAATTACCATTAATGAAGTTAAAACTATTTATAGAGGAGAAAAAACACAAACAGAAGATACTGGTTATAAGGAAACAAGTGCAGGTATAACTAAATATAAAATAAAAGATAGTAAAACATACGTTGTTGATTTAAATGAAGAAGAAATAGAAACTAATAATTTATATGATGGTATAAATAGTGATTATTTGAATATAGAATATTTACTATCTTTTATAAATGAAGAAACACCAGTTGTTGATGAATATTATATGGTTAGTTTGGGAAATAACGAAACTTTAAAAGTTAAAGTTAGTGATGCTAAAGTTTCTTCGATTATTTTACAAGCTACAAATTATAAATATGAACTTAATTTTCAGTACAAATAGAATTTACTTCTATTTTTTAATGCTTCTTTACTTTTAGAAAAAACTGGGAAATTAAATTACCTCAAAAATATTGTCAATTGCATCGTTTTGTGATACAATGATGCAAATAAAAAGAGTGTGATGCAATTGAGAAAATTTAATTTGATAGAAAGATATAATGAGGTTATATTTAATAGTAATATTCTTAATTTAGTAAGCAAAATTCATGAATATAAAGGAAAACAAGCGTATTTATTAGAGACAAAAAAAGATACTTTAGATAATTTGCTTAAGGTAGCTAAAATTCAAAGTGTTTCTTCATCTAATAAAATTGAAGGTATTTTTACTGCTGATAAAAGAATGAATGAGATAGTTAATCAACAGTTAAAGCCTAAAAATAGAAATGAAGAGGAAATAGCTGGTTACAGAGATGTATTATCTTTAATTCATGAAAATTATAAATTTATAGATCTTAATCAAAATACAATTTTACAGTTACATAGGGATTTATATAAATACACAGGTTATAATCACGGCGGTAAATTTAAAAATTCGCAAAATTATATTGAGGAAACTAATGAAAATGGAAAAAAGAAAATAAGATTTATGCCATTATCCCCTGTTTTAACACCTATTGCTATTGAAGAATTATGTGAAAAATATAATGAATTAGTTAATAGCGAAACTTGTGATTTATTAGTATTAATTCCAATATTTATTTTGGATTTTGTATCAATACATCCATTTAACGATGGTAATGGAAGAATGAGTCGATTATTAACTTTATTGTTGTTGTATAAGGCTAATTATTTGGTAGGTAAATATATAAGTATCGAAAAAATAATTGAAGATACAAAAGATAGCTATTATGATGCTTTACAAAAAAGTTCAGTCAATTGGCATAATAATCAAAATGACTATTCTTATTTTGTAGAATATTATTTAGGAATATTATTGAGAGCTTATAAGGAGTTTGATTCTAGAATCAATCTAATAGAAAGTAAGAAAGTAACATCAACTGATAGAATTACAAAAATATTTAAAGAAAATATTATGCCAATTGATAAGGCCTTAATTAGAACAAAGTGTCCTGATATTAGTGAGACTACTATTGAAAGAGTTTTAGGAATGCTGTTAAAAGAAGGTAAAATTATCAAGATATCAGGAGGAAGATACACAAAATATAAATGGAATGGATAATTAAAAATAAATGACTATTATTTATTATAAATAGAATTTACTTCTATTTTTTTTTAATTGTCATATATTTTAGCAAAGAAAGATTAAATGAGGTGAATTATGGAAAAAACTAAAATAATATCTTCAATTGCTAAAAGGGGTAATGGAGAGATATATTTAGGAGTTGTAGGTGCGGTTAGAACAGGCAAATCAACTTTTATTAAAAGATTTATTGAAAATTTAGTGGTTCCTAATATTGATGATGAGTATGAAAAGAAAAGATGTTTAGATGAAATACCTCAAAGTGCTCAAGGTAAAACAATAATGACAATGGAACCTAAGTTTGTTCCAAGTAATGGTGCTAATATTAAAGTTGAAGAATTTACCGCTAATATCCGTTTAATTGATTGTGTAGGTTATGTAATAGATAATGCTACGGGTTATTTAGATGAAGATGGAAATCCTAGGATGGTAAAAACTCCCTGGTATGATGAGCCGGTACCATTTGTGGAAGCTGCTGAGATAGGTACCCAAAAAGTAATTCAAGACCATTCAACAATTGGAATTGTAGTTACATCAGATGGTAGTTATGGAGAATTAAAAAGAACTGATTATTTAGAAGCTGAAGAAAAAGTAATTATGGAATTAAAAAATTTGGGTAAACCATTTATTGTTATTTTAAATTCTGCTCATCCCCATGATGAAAAAACAAAGTCGCTGGCACGCGAAATTCAAGATAATTATGAAGTAGAGGTTATGCCTTTAAATGTCGAAGTAATGCAAGAAGCCGAAATATATGAAATCTTAAAAAAGGCATTATATGAATTTCCTGTTTTAGATATTAAAGTAAATATGCCAAAATGGGTTCACGTTTTAGATAATAATCATTATTTAAAAAAGCATTATTTGGAAAAAATTACGCAAAGTGTAATTAATGTCGATAAAGTTAAAGATATTGATAATATTATTGAAAATTTTACCGATAGTGAGTACATTTCTAAATCCTATATCAGTGAAGTAGATGCATCAACAGGTATAGTGACACTAAATTTAGAAAGTCCAAATGAACTTTATAATGACATTTTAAAAGAGATGATGGGTTCCTCCGTAACTAGTAAAGCTGGACTTTTAAAAATGTTTGCGGATTTTAGTGAAGGAAAACAAGAGTACGACCAGATAAAAGGGGCATTAAAAATGGCAAGAAGTACCGGATATGGGATAGTCTATCCTGATTTAAAAGATATGAAATTAGATACTCCGGAAATTATTAAACAAGGTTCACGTTATGGAGTTAAACTAAAGGCTGTAGCTAGTAGTATTCATTTAATGAAAGTAGATGTAGAAAGTACTTTTGAACCAATTATAGGTAGTGAACTACAAAGTAAAGAATTAATCAATTATATTATGAAAGATTTTGAAACTGATCCAACTAGTATTTGGAAAAGTGAGATTTTTGGCCGTAGTTTGGATGAGATAGTTAAAGAGGGAATTCAAGCTAAGTTATCTATTATGCCAGAAAATACAAGATATAAGTTGTCTCAAACTGTAACTAAAATAGTTAATAAAGGGGCGAATAATTTAATTGCTATTGTTTTATAACTTTTGGAATAGTTTTCTAAAAGTTTTTTTCTATTTAATAAGTTTACAAAGATTAGCTATTTTGATATAATTTCTTTTAGTGATGAAACTTTGTATTTATAGAAAAGAGATGTTTATATGAGTAAAATAAAACTTTTTAGTCTGGGTGGACTAAATGAAGTTGGTAAAAATATATATGTTGTTGAAGTAGATAATGATATATTTGTTTTTGACTGTGGGTTAAAATATGCTAATGAAAATTTATATGGAATTGATTATATTATTCCTGATTTTGATTATTTAATTAAAAATAAAAAAAGAATCAGGGGGGTGTTTTTAACGCATGGTCATTATGAAAATATGGGAGCAGTAGCCGATTTAGTTAAAGAGATTCCGAAAATTAGAATTTATGCGACGAAATTTACGAAGTTTATTTTATTAAATGATGGTGTAAGTGAAAAAAATATTACGGAAGTAGTAGCGCATAAAAGAATTAATTTTAAGGGAGTAAGTATTTATCCGATTAATATATCTCATTCAGTTCCGGATAGTGTAATGTATGTTATTAATACGAAAGATGGAGCAATTTGTTATACAGGAGATTTTATTGTTGATCCTTCGATGATGGGACACTATGCTACTGATTTAGGTAAAATTGCTTATGTGGGTAAACAGGGAGTTTTGGTGCTTTTAAGTGAAAGTGTTTTTTCAGAACATGGAGGATTTACTTCTCCAACACATCGTTTAACTGATTTTTTTAAAGATACTATGGATAAATATGATCATCGTTTAATATTTTTAGTTTTGCCTAATCATCTTTATACGATTCAAGATATATTTAATGCTGCGGCTAATTCTCGAAGAAAAATTGTTGTAATGGGAAAAAGACTACAAAATAATATAACAATGGCTTTAAATGAGGGATATTTAGAAGTAAAGAATACTTTACTTGGAGATTTATCTAATCTAGATGATAAAGACAGTATTTTGTTAGTATGTGATGAAAAAGAAAATCAATATGCTTCTATTAGTCGAATAATGAATAATTATGATAAATTTATTAAACTTAAAAGTACGGATACAGTTGTCTTTGCTGAACCAAGATATGATAGTAGTGAAAAAACATTAGTAAAGATTGAAAATGAGCTGGCAATGGAAGGGGTAGGAATTGTTTCGATTCCTAAACAATATAATATTTTACACCATGCATCAAGTGAAGATTTAAAATTAATGCTTAATTTGTTAAAACCTAAATATTATATGCCTGTTAAGGGTGAATATCGTTATATGGTAAATAATGCTAATATAGCTAAAGATTTGGGAATGAGTGAAGATAATATTTTACTTAAATTAAATGGTGAAGTTGTAAATATTGAAAATGGTAATTTAGTTTTAAAAAATGAAAAAGTAAAAGTTAATGATAAACTAATTGATGGTAAGTCCACTGATGATGTGGGAGATTTAGTTATTAAAGATCGAGAGATGTTGGGAGAAAATGGTATTGTTTTAATCAGTGCGACTTTATCCAAAGCTACAAAGGAACTTTTGGTAGGTCCGGAAGTAACTACTAGAGGTTTTATATACGTTAAAGATTCTAAAGAAATGATTGGGGAGATAAAAAGAATTGCTTTAGATGTAATTGAAAGAAATGTTACGCCTAATTATATAGATTATAATAAAATAAAAGTGGAAATTAGGGAAGAATTAAGTAAATATTTATATCATGAAACAGAATGTAAACCAATGATTATTGCTGTTGTTCAAGAGGTTTAAAAAGGAAAGTGTGATTAAATGTTTTGGCTAGAATTAAAAGAGTTTTTATCTGATATGTTCAAATATATTTTAACAGCTGTGATTGTTATTTTAATTATTTTATATGTGGTGTCGGTTCAACAAGTAGTTGGTCCTTCGATGTCGCCGACTATGGAAAATGGCGAAATAGCGCTTTTAAATAAAGTTAAATACCATTTTTCTGATATTAAACGTAATGATATAGTATCTTTAAGTTATGAAGATACCAAGTATTTGATTAAAAGAGTAATTGGTCTACCAGGAGAATATATTGAATATAAGAATAATATTTTATATGTTAATGAACAAGGATACAAAGAAACTTTTTTAAGTGATGAGGTGAAAACAGAAGATTTTTCATTAAAAGATCTGGGATATGATAAAATTCCTGAAGATATGTATTTAGTATTAGGTGATAATAGAGAAGATTCAATGGATAGTAGAGATATTGGTCTTATAAAAAAAGAAGATATTAAGGGAAAAGTTTCTCTTAGAATTTGGCCTTTAAATAAGGGCTTCATTATTAAATGATGGATTATAAAACTTAGGTGTTTAAGCATCTTTTTTTTGTGTTTTGATTTTTTGCAAAATTTTGTGTTAAACATTAGTTAAAATGTATACGATTTATAATATTGATAACAAACAAAGATGAACTTTGT
>CALVQP010000026.1 GCA_944358225.1 uncultured Bacilli bacterium | reverse complement strand
CTCATTTTGAAAAGACCATGAATCATTGGATGGAAATTACATATGATTGGTGCATATCTCGTCAGCTTTGGTGGGGGCATCAAATACCTGCCTGGTATAAAGGCGATGAAATTTACGTTGGTATTAATCCGCCTACTGAAGAAGGATGGACTCAAGATGAGGATGTTTTAGATACTTGGTTTAGTAGTGCTCTATGGCCATTTAGTACTTTAGGATGGCCAGAAAATACGCCTGATTTTTTAAAACATTATCCTAATGATGTCTTAGTAACAGGTTATGATATTATTCCTTTTTGGGTTAATAGAATGACTTTTCAAGGATTAGAATTTACTAATAAACGACCATTTAAAGATTGTCTAATTCATGGTTTAATCCGCGATAAAATCGGCCGTAAAATGAGTAAGTCACTAGGTAATGGTGTTGATCCCATGGAAGTTATTGATAATTATGGAGCCGACGCCTTAAGATTTTATTTAACAACTAGTGTAGCTGCTGGAACAGATTTACGATATGATGAGGAAAAAGTTAAATCAACTTGGAATTTTATAAATAAATTGTGGAATGCATCGCGCTTTGTTTTAATGAACTTAGAAGATTTTGCCAAAGAAGATTATCTTCTAGATAACTTATCATCATCTGATAAATGGATCATTTCTAAATTACACAAACTTATTAAAAATGTCCATGAGTCTATGGATAAGTATGAATTTAACAATGTTGGTAGTCAAATATATAATTTTATTTGGGAAGATTTTTGTGATTCATATATTGAAATCTCTAAATTTAGTTTAAATCTACCTAGCACCAAGTCAACTTTATATTATGTATTAAATAATATTATTCGTTTATTACATCCTTTTATGCCATATGTTACTGAAGAAATATATCAAGCTTTACCATTTAAAAAGCAAGATAGTATTATGTTGGCAGAATATCCCGAATTTGATCAATCAAAAATTGATAATTCTGAAGAACAGCTTATTAATAGTATGTTAGAATTCATTCGTAAATTTCGTAATATTAAAGCAGAAAATAATATGGATAAATCTTTGAAAGTTAAATTAGAAAACAATGAAGATTATACCTTGATTATCAAAATGCTTAAATTGCAAGATAGCATCGTTAATGAAGATTTAAAAATTTCTTCTTACATTGTAGAAGATGGCAAATATAAAATGACCATTTATTTTGAAAAAGAGGCTACTTTAGAAGAATTAGAAAATAAAGAAAAATTAATTACTAATTTGAAAAATAGTATTGCTCGTCGCAAAAAATTACTAGCTAATGAAAATTATTTGAAAAAGGCTCCAGCTAACTTAGTAGAGCAGGAACGTCAAAAATTACAAGACGAAAAGACGGAATTAGCTAATTTGCAATTTTAACTAAAATGCCTTATAATTATATCCCGTAGGTGATTTTTATATGAAAATTGATTCGGCAGAATTATCCCAAACTGCTGTTAGAGTAAGTCAGTACCCAACTGATAATAAATGCGAATTTTTATTAGTAGGTCGCAGTAATGTAGGGAAGAGTAGTTTTATTAACTCTTTAATCAATCGTAAAAACTATGCCCATACATCATCTAAACCTGGTAAGACACAGACTTTAAATTTCTATTTAGTTAACAATAATTTCTATTTAGTAGATGTTCCCGGGTATGGTTATGCCAGTGTATCAAAAAAACAACAACATAAATTTGGTTTAATGATAGAAGAATATTTAAAAACTAGAACAAATTTAAAACATGTCTTTTTATTAATTGACTATCGCCATAAACCAACAGAAGATGATTTATTAATGTATAATTATTTAAAATATTATAATGTTCCTGTTACAGTAATCGCTACAAAATATGATAAAGTTAATAAAACAGCTAGACCAAAACAGGATAAGATTATTGCTGAGGCGATGAATGTTAATATTAATGATAGTATTATATTCTTTTCTTCAATTAGTAAAAAAGGACGCGAAGAAGTTTACAAAATAATTGAAAAGTATCTAGAAAATGTCTAACATTTTCTTTTTTGTTTGTATTTAAAATAAATAAAGTTTATACTAATAGTAGGTGATAATTATGCAAAATAAAAAGGGTTTTACATTAGTTGAATTACTTGCCGTTATTGCAATATTAGGAATATTAGTAGCTATAGCTGTACCTAGTACATTAGCCATTTCTAAAAAAATTAAAACGAATATGTGGGAAAATAAGAAAAAGCTAGTTTCTACTGCTGTTGAATTATGGGAAGATGATAATAAGGTTAATTGTTCCAAATACTTGCCAACTTTAACTATTGAGCAGTTAATAAAGCAAAAATATCTGAAAGCTGACGATAAATCTGGTGAATTTACAGATAATAATAATACGGATGTTAGAAGTAGAAGAGTTCAAGAGGTGGCCACAGATATTAGTATTAGGAACACTTGCTCATACTATGCAATTTACATAGCTGAGATTGATGCTGATATGAAAGCTTCCGGCTTTAAACAACAAATTCCTAGTGAGGGAATACCATTATCAAAAGCTTTAGACGAATATTGTGATTCCGGATGCAGCAGCATTTCTAAAGATAATTTTTTCCTTTTTGAAGGTGGCGTGTATGAAGATTATAAAATTAGAGAAAAAAATGATTCTTACATAGCTTACAGAGCATTGTATAACTATACAGTTACTATGAAACTTAATGGTGTAACGGACAGAGTTATTAAACAAAAAGTAGACAACGATTTGGCGAGCGTACGTTTAAATTACACTCCACCCAAAAATTATAAGGTGGCAAAAAATACTTGTTATAGAACATATTATGAGGATAATGAATTCCAAATATATACTTCGGATGCGATTTATGGCGATATAACTTGTGAAATTAATATGGTTCCTAAAACTACCAGCAACGAATAGATAAAATAATGAATTTGCATAACACTTGAGGTTATGTTAGAATAACCACTTATCAAGGAGGGAAACTATGAAAAAGACTGTTTGTTTAATAGGACGTCCGAATGTGGGAAAAAGTACAATTTTTAATCGTCTAATAGGACAGAAAAAATCCATTATTGATGATATGCCCGGAGTAACTAGAGATCGAATCTATGGCGAAGTAGAATATAACAATAAGAATTTTTTGCTAATTGATACCGGCGGAATTGATATGGGACATGATAACTTTAATGAAGATATTAAACTTCAAGCAATGCTGGCTATTGATGAATCAGATATTATTGTCTTTATTGTTGATGGTAAAGAAAATTTAACAAGCAATGATTATAAAATTCGCGATTTGCTTATGAAAACTGATAAAAAAGTTATTGTATGTGTTAATAAACTAGATAACGAAAAAAGACAAAATGATATTTACAATTATTACGAGTTGGGTTTTGAAACAATTTTGGGTGTAAGTGCCTCGCATAATTTAGGATTTAATGAATTACTTGAAAACATCACAGCTAGTTTTCCTCTAACTTCTAAAGTTGATGATAATATTTTAAAATTTTGTATTATTGGTCGACCAAATGTGGGGAAAAGTAGTTTAATCAATGCATTACTAAATGAAAATAGAGCTATCGTTTCTAATGAAGCTGGAACAACTCGTGATGCCACAGATACTAAGTTCCGTTATAATAATCAAGATTATATTGTAGTTGATACTGCCGGTATGCGTAAAAAAGGTAGAATTTATGAAAATATTGAAAAATACAGTTTAGTTCGTTCATTAAAGGCCATTAATGAAAGTGATGTTTGTGTTGTTGTTATTGATGCTCAAGAAGGAATTGTAGAACATGATAAGCACATAATTTCTTATGCTATTGATGCCCATAAAGCTTTAGTTTTAGTAGTTAACAAATGGGATACTGTTGAGGATGCTAACACAGCGATAAAAAAATGGAAGCAACTAATTGCTTCTGAGTTGCAATTTATTCCTTATGTTAATATTGTCTTTTTATCAGCTTTAAAGAAAAAACGTATCCATATGTTAATGCCGGAAATTATTAAAGCTTACGAAAGTTATACTAAAGAGTTAAAAACCTCTCTTTTAAATAATGTGATTATTGATGCTGTCAACCTACATAATCCTCCATCATATAAAGGTAAAAGATTAAAAATTTATTTTACCTCACAGACAGCTACAATGCCTCCTAAAATTACTTTTCAGGTAAATAACAAAAAATTGGTGCACTTTAGTTATGAACGCTATCTAGAAAACAAAATCAGAGAAAATTTTGATTTAACGGGTAGTCCTATAATTTTACAATTTAAAAATAAAAATGATAAACAATAAAAAGCCACTTAATTAGTGACTTTTTGATCTACTCGTTTTTTACTAACAACTTTTTCCTTATCGTAGGTTAGCAATTCTAAACTAGATATATTTAACTTTTTTGCCACTTTGTCAACAAAGTCTAAAGTGACATTGACTTTTCCTAATTCAACATTAGCCATATGCTTAGCACTAAGATGATATTTAAAATAATAATCTGATTGAGATAATCCCTCTAAATTACGATAGTATTTTAAATTAATTCCTAGAATTTCTTTTAGTGAACGCATATTTTACCTCCATTTCAACTACATTATTAACAAACAGCAAAAATAAGTCTACCTAGTGATAACTAGACATTATTAAGTATTTGTATTATTTTATTGGTGGGTGCAAACCAAAAGGAAAGGTGCTAAATGAGTAGACAATGTTATGAAAAATTAAGAGCGTTGCGCTTAGCTAAAAAATTATCGTATAAAGAACTTGCTTTAAAATTGGGTTTAAGTACAAGTTATTATTGGCAGTTAGAAAATAAAAAGAAAAACCTATATTATGAAACGGCCAAAAAAATAGCTTCTTATTTTAAACTAAAACCAGATGATATTTTCTTTGATTAACAAAACTATCCCTTTTTCATATATTGTCATAGGGAGGCAAATTGATGAAATTTGGGGATGAATTTTTTAAGAAAGTGGAAAAGAAAACTAAAGTAGATAAAAATACTATTTTAGACTTAGCGCAAAAATTACAAGATGGAAACATGAAAGATGAGGCAACCTTAAGAGAAGTTATTAGAACATTAAGTTCTATGACAAATAGAAATGTTAGTAAAGAAAAGGAAGATAAAATTATTGATACGATTTTAAAAGATAAAGTACCAAAAAATGTTGAAAAACTATTTTAAAAAAAGTAATATAAAATTCTTGACAAGCATAATATGAAGATGTATACTTATTGATAGAAAAAAGGAAAGAGATGTATCCACATCCACCTGACTGTTGCGTGATAGATTTTAGCAGTAGGTAAAGAGCCCGCAGCTTTTTTTAAGAAAGTTGATTGTGCTTTTGTTATTAGAAGGTGGATACTACGTATCTGCCTTTTAATATGTGGAGGTGTGTGAACATAGCAAATAATAAAAATGATTTACCAATTAATGAGGATATTAAAGTTGAACAAATGATGGTCATTGGTCCTAATGGCGAACAAATGGGAATTAAATCTTTAGATGATGCCTTGACCTTATCTAATTATGCCGGTTTAGACTTAGTATTGATGAATGCTAATCCCGAACATGCTGTAGCTAAAATAATGGATTATAATAAATTTCGTTATGAAAAACAAAAAAGAATTAAAGAACAACAAAAAAAGCAACGTGAAAATAATAAAGAAATTAAAGAATACCGTTTTACCATTGCCACAGATGTTCATGATTTTGAAACCCGCAAGAAAAATGCTATAGAATATTTGAAAAAAGGGCATAAAATTAAAGCGTCGTTACGTTTTAAAGGAAGACAATTGGCTCATCCCGAACTTGGTAAACAAATGTTATTAAAATTTGCTGAAAGCTTAAGTGAATATTCTGATATTGAACAAAAACCTAAGCAAGAGGGTAGAAGTATGTTTATGCTAATCGCACCTAAAAAAGAAGAAAGGAAGTAATTAAAATGGCAAAAGGAGCAAAGCAAAAAACTCATAGTGCAACTTGTAAAGTACTAAAACAAAGACCTAATGGAACAATTAGCTATAAAAAATCTGGGGGTAATCATAAAACTGCCAAAGATAGTTCAAAAGCTATTAGACAAAGAAGAAAACAAGGAACTTTAAGTAAAGGAGATTATAGCAGATTAAAATCTGTTATTTAAGAGGTGAATAATAATGACAAGAGTTAAAGGTGGAACTGTTTCTAAAAATAGAAGAAGAAAAGTATTAAAACAAGCTAAGGGTTATTTTGGTAGTAAACATAGATTATATAAAACAGCTCAAGAACAATTATTCCATAGTGGAGCATATGCGTATCGTGATAGAAAACAAAATAAACGTAATTTTAGAAAACTATGGATTACACGTATAAACGCAGCTTGTAGAGAAAATGAAATTAGTTATTCAAGATTTATCAATGGTTTAAATATTGCTGGTGTAACAGTCAATCGAAAAATGTTATCAGAACTAGCTATTGAAAATAAAGAAGCATTTAAAAATTTAATTGATATTGCTAAAGATGCTTTACAAAGTGGTAAAACTAAGAAAGTAGAACCAAAAAGAGAAGCAGTGGTTAAAGAAGAAACTAAAGAGGTAAAGGAAGAAAGTAAAGATTACTCTAGCATGACTTTAACTGAGCTTAAAGCTGTTGCTAAAGAACAAGGCCTTAAAGGATATTCAAATCTAAAAAAAGATGAAATAATTGCTAAATTAAAATAATTATGTTAAATTATATATTGAAAGGTTAGGGATTTGATATGAATTCAAATAACGGCGGAGACAAAGAAATATATTTTTAAAAGATATTTAACATTAACTTTCCATATGAAGATAATATGGGAAGTTTTTTAATTTTCAAAAAAGGACACTTTCTATGATGTCTCTCATTTGGGGGATAACATCATTATTAAATGTCCTTTTTTATTATCGGCTTATTAGCTTGTTCAAACAAAAATGTATTTTGGGAAGTTAAAATATCATATAAACGGCTTGCCTTAAATTCTATAATTCTTGTTTCATTATAGTCTTTAGTGCTCAAAATATGATTATTTTTCAAATGTTGTTGTCCTTTTTCATTAAAACCTAAGATTTTTAAATAAGTTTGTTTGGGATAATCTTTTTTAATCCCTAACAAGATATGAATAATCATTCTTTTTAGACGATTATAAGTATATCTTTGTGATTTAATTAATTGTATTAAATTTTCTATATTTACAGCATTAAAAATTTCTCTTTTTAATTTATTTTCCAACCCCTCATCGACACTTAAATATAAATGAAGAGTTTCATCAGTTATTATTTTGTATTTTAAAATTGTATATAATAAATCATAGTTAACATCAGTCTTAATTTTTTCTAAATCATAGGAAACAAAGTCTTTAACACTAACTTTTGCTTCTAATTTCTTTCGAATATTGGAAGCGCTTATAATACCGATGCTACTTGTTGTATCATGATATGAATTTGTTCTTTTAATAACTTCGACTTCTATATTAGGGTTTATTTTATTGATAGCCTTAATGTAGGAAATACCTAATAAATCATTAGGACTATTAAAATCAAAAGGCGCCTTAGTAGCTTTTGCTAGTGCAGTAGGATAATTAAGCCCTTTTTCTAAGAATTTTTTAACTTCTAAATTAAAATTCGCTCTAGTTTGACTGGCAACAACATGCTTAAGCTTGTTTATATCAGCACACTCACTGCCAAAAATTAAGTGGGTTATCTTACACATATTTAAAATTTCTACACTTCTATATGCAAAAATATCAGCACTTTGACAAGCGTATAAAGTAGGAAGTTCAACTACTAAATCGATATTGTTATTTAAAGCTATTTTAACCTTATCTTCCTTTGTCAAAATAGAAATATCTCCTCGTTGCATAAAATAAGAACTAACAACTAGAACAATTAACGAGTCAGGGTACTTGTTTTTAATTTGCTCAATCATATATTTATGACCATTATGAAATGGATTATATTCACAAATAATACCAATTACTTCCATATTTTTCACCACGTTTAGTTTATCATGAAGCAAACTAAATTGAAAGTTCTTTTAAAATATGGGATAATAGGTGTGGTGGTAAAAATGTTAATAGATTTATCAAAATTACTGAAGCAGAATCGTTACGAAGTAGATGAAGATTGCTCACTAATAGAAAATTTTCCCAATACTTCGATAAAAGCTCTAAAGAATTTACATATTAAAGGCATCATCTCTCACACTTTAAGTGATGAAATAACCATAGATGCTACTTTAAAAGGCATTATGGTGTTAGAAGATGCATATACTTTAGAACTAGTTGATTATCCCTTTGATATCAAAATAGACGCAACTATTTCCAATGATGAACAAAAATCGCTTAAAATCACCAAAAATAACGAAAATGCCCTTGATATTAGTTCTATTTTATGGGAGAATATTGTATTGGAAGTTCCAATTAGTTATTCTTCACATCAGAAAGTATTAACTGATCATGGAGAAGGTTGGCAACTGGTAGATGAAAATACAAAGAAGATTGATCCAAGACTAGCAAAATTAGCTATGCTCCTGGAAGATGATGGGAAGGAGTGAAATAGATGGCAGTACCTTTTAGAAGAACAAGTAAGACTAAGAAAAGAATGCGTCGTACTCACTTAAAAAGAAAAGTAAATGCAATGACAGCATGTCCAAAATGTGGAGCAACTTTACAACCACATCGTGCATGCACTAAATGTGGTTACTATAAAGGAAAAGAAGTTATTAAACTACAAGAAACTGAAGAAGAAGGTAAATAAGCCTTTTTTTATTTGCCAATAAAAAAGAGTTAAGTAACAAATAAGCCTTGGTTCCAAAACCCCCATTTTGTGATTGATATAAAAATGACTTACTTGTCTTAACTCCACTAAAAATATATCATATATTTTTACATATTGCAAACATATTATTGGTTATGATTGTGATAATATTCAGAATATGGTAATATGGTTAATATAAAGAGGTGTATGTGATGAATGAAGAAGAAAAAACAAAACTGACTAATGAAGAGGTTTTGGAAATAATAAAAGAACGTTACCGCAGTGTTTTAACGTTGGATGAAATAGAAGATTTAGCAAAAGAAATAGTGGATAATTACGAGCTATATACTAAAGAAGAAGTTTTAGAGATTCTTATTGAGGCTGAAGGTAATCAAGAACAACAAATAATCGAAGAAGTTACCCAAGAACAAAATACTAACACTATAGATGATTCTTTAGATATAGCAGATAATTCACCTAAAGAAGAGGAAAAAGCAAAAAAAGAAAAACCTGAAAACGATCAACCTCAAGAGAAAAAAACTAAGAAAGAAAAAGAAGGCAAAGAAAAAAAAGGACCAAAAAAGAAAGTGATAATTATTATAGCTATTTGTATTGCTATAATTGTAATCGCTTGTGTTTTAGTATTTGCGTTTAAAGATAAAAAGACAGATAACAATACTTCAAAAACGCCTCAAAGTTGGGAAGATGTATTGACACTAGCAGCTAGTGATGGCAGCTTGGTAAAAGCTTTAGAAACACAGCGAGACAATTCTGATATTAATACAGATAAGATGGATATCATGCTTTTAGATATCGATTCAGATGATGAATATGAACTCTTAGCTTATGCTAAAGATAGTAAAAATGGTAATTTAAGTATTTTTGAAATCGATGAAGAAGTTACATATGATAAAGACTATGAGCTTAATGATACAGCTAGCCTAGCTTATATTTATAATAAAATAAATGAAAAAGCTTATTATGCAGTTTTAGATTCTGAAGAAAATATTGTTATATCTTTAACTGATAAAGAAGTTGATAATGAAGAATTTACTAGTGATTATTATTTAATTACAACTGAGTATGACAGTGATAATATCCTAGATAATGCTTTAAGTATTAATTTTCAAAAAGATGATATTTCTTCTACCGTAAAACAAGTAATAAAGAACAAATTTACTAATGAAGAGTTACTTGAAGATAATGATGTTACTTTAAAAGATATTCAAAATACAATAGAAGAGCAAGAAGAAGAGGAAGCTAAAAAGAAAGAAGAAGAACAAAAACAAAAAGAAGAGGAAGAAAAGAAAAGACAAGAGGAAGAACAAAAGAAAAAACAGGAAGAACAAGAAGCACTAGAAGAAGCCAAAAGGCAAGAAGAACTTAAAAATAAAGTCCAAGTAGGCAGTAAAACTTTAGACTATGGAACCTATAAAACAACATCAAAATATACTGCTGCTATTACTTTAATCAAAGGTGGAGAGTGTACTTATAAGGGAGTCGATCCTAATACTTTAACTGATGATTATGATGTTACTTGTAGCTATGAAGCCACCTCATCTGGTTTAGCAGTAAGTTTATCTAACGGTGTGAAGGTAACGTTTGCTGTTAAAAATAACAACGCTTTATCTACTGATAGCCTAAATTTTTCCTATAATGGTTAGTTGACAGTTTGTTACTATAGTGTTATAATCAGTCTCGTTGCTGGGGATTGGTTATATTTAAAGTATCCCTTACGGATACTTTTTATTTTAAGATTTTAAAAAGGAACGATTTTATGAATTTATTCATCATTAGTGCCGCATATTTAGATAATTCTAAATATGATAGTTTATATAATTATCCTGATGTCAAAATTACTTATTTTGATTATTATGATGATTATTCTAAGATTAAATATCTTAATATTAGATCCTTTCTGCCAACAATAATTATTTTAGATGAAAACTATAAAGAATTAAAGCGATTTATGAATAATACTGATATTTCAGAAGTTGAAATGTTTCTTAAAAATAGGGGGAATGAAAAATGTTAGACTCACAGTTACAAAGTATTTCTTACGAAGAATTAAAAGCAACTGGCTTACCTTTATCAACTTATATTTATTATACTTTAAACATCGATTATATTATAAGATATTTACATGAATTAGAAGATAACAATTTATTTGATTTAGCTCTTGTCATTAAAAGAGTAGTATCTTTAAAAAATCCTATGTGGATAACTCGAATTGCTATGGAAGAAATTAAAGGTGTTAATGTCAATGATTTAGCACGAGGTTTATTAGCTTGTCCAGATACAGAGGAGAAGTTAGAGTGTTTATATAAATTTGCTGGAGCTATTCCTAGCTCGTATATGTATGCAGCTAAAGAAGAAATAAAACGCTTAGAAACATTAAAACTTATTTCTTTAAATCAAGAAGAAACTAGCTCATATGCTAAATTATTACATCAATTCTCAAAATAACAATTAGCTGATTGAAATCGAAAACTTTCATTCAGCTTTTTTAGTGCTATAAAAGTGTAACATCAAACACTTTTTCCTAATTATTTGAAAAAATAGTAATTTATTGAGTTTATTTTTTTAGTTACATATTTTCTTTAATCATTATCATTCTTTTACATACATACTGATAAAATAAAAAGAACTTATAAAAGTTCCTCTATTTAAGTCGATTAATTCGACTAATTTCCAAAGTGGTGTCCTGGAAGGGATTCGAACCCCTGACCGTACGCTTAGAAGGCGTATGCTCTATCCAACTGAGCTACCAGGACATAACAGCACCAGCAAATAGATTATAAAACAAATTCTTAAATTATTCAACATTTTTTAAAGTTAAATTAGCAACTTTTTCGTCATTTACTAAAAAAACAACCTCATCTACATCAAAATTATCCTTAAGTGATAACGAAATCGTATATTTAACTTCTTCTAAAATATTTTTACTATTTAAATCATTAAATAAATTCTCATTAAAACTTAGACTGATAGTATTTTCCTTTAATTCATATTCTTTTAATTCCACATTAGCTTTTAAATAACTCATTAAATTCGTTTGATAAATAGGACTACTTTTAAGTTCGTTTATAATAATTTCTACTTTATTAGTAGTATCATTATTAATTTTAGTAATTGGCACATAATAATAATTTTCATTAAACTTACTTATATAATATACAGTTGTCTTGCTAGTTCCTTCTAAACTATCTAAATCATATACTTTATTTATTCCATAACTTCGGTCCAAAGTTTGAGGTAAGATTTTGCCGGAATTTGGTAATTCAGATAATATTTTTCCTTCACAAAAAATCATGACTTTTTCTACACCATCTACTGAAGTTAAAGTGTATACGATAGCTTCAATCATTTTTTCTTCATCTTCTAAAGATACATTTAAAATTTCTTTTGAAAAATCTACTTTTAATAATCCCTCATTTAAATCCAAATTATTAATAGTTGTTTTTTTAGGAATAATTGCCTTAAATCCATTAGGAATATAATTACTCTTTTTACTACCAATTATTAACGTTTGAAGTAATTCCTCACATTTTTTGACACTATTTTTCGTACTTAACATTATATTAGTCATAGCTACATAATTATTTTCATCAATTAAAAAAATATTATTCTTTTTATCTAAATTTTCTACATAATTATATGATTGCTCATAATCGATAGTTTCTTTCTTTTTAGGAAAAGTATATAAAATCAAAACGATCAAAAGGGCACATGTTGCAATAGTTATCTTGCGGATAAAAGTATTTGTTAGCATTAAACCACCTAATAAATTATATTAAATATCTTTCAAAATAATACAAAATAAAATTAGTCTTTAAAGACTAATTTATTGTTATTTCACCTAATTTTAAAAGTTCCACCACCGCTTGTGCGCGCCCTTTAACGCCCAGCTTTTGCATTGCATTAGAAATGTGGTTTCTTACAGTTTTTTCGCTGATTTCTAACTCTGTTGCAATTTCTTTAGTTGATTTATTCAAGACTAAAAGTTCAAATACTTCTTGTTCTCTTAGTGTTAATATTCCTTTTTTCACAATTAAACCTCTCTTTCAATTTATATACTAACTCCATAGTATTTTATGAAAGAGCATTTAATTAAGTGCGTGTTAAATATCTAGTCTAACCTTGAAACTTCACGGTAATAAACATTTGTGTTTCAAAATTACTTTGGACTGTTCTAATAATGCTATTTGCTAGTTTTTCATCATGATCCTTATTAGATATTACTACTTGAACTTGATCTTCCTTAATTTTGACAAAGCTTTTCAATTTATGATTTTCTTCAATTGCTTTTTCAATAGCTTCCTCTTTACCTTTAATTTGATTTAAGTCTTTTAAAGCTTCATAAGCATCATTTTTTTCTTCTACAGTCGCCGATTCATTTAATAAAACTTCTTGATATGTCGACATCTCTTTAGATGTCTCTTCATCTGCTTCTACTCGTAACGCCGCTAATATGTCACTATCTTCAATTTCTACAACTTCATTACTTTCCTCATTATTACTTGTTTTTATGGTTTCTAAAACTTCATCGGGCATAGTTAAATAATAAATGCTTAAAACTAAAATTAAACTAAATAAAGTTAAAAACCATAAGTTTTGTTTGTTAATCACTATTAACACCTCCATGTATTCTACTTAATTAATATGCTGCAAAAAAAAATTTATGAAAAAAATAATCTAAAAAAAGGAATTTGCTATTTTAAAGATAATAATACTAATGGAGGGAAAAAAGTGCGAAAAAAAGGCATCATCGTTAAACAAGTAGATCATAAAGATTGTGGAGCTTGTTGCTTACTATCAATTATTAAATATTATAAGGGGTATGTACCTTTAGAAAAAATCAAACAAGATACTTATACATCCAAAGAAGGCACAACCGCTTATAATTTGATAACTGCTGCCAAAAGTTATGGTCTAGACGCTAGGGGACTAAAAATCAAAAATAAAAATATTTTTAATTTGAACTTGCCCTGTATTGCTCATCAAGAGATAGCTCATAGTTATAATCATTTTGTTGTGATTTATAAAGTGGAAAAAGAGCAAATAACTATTATGGATCCAGCAGTAGGCTTAAAAAAGATTGGTCTTTGTGAATTTTTAGAAAGTTTTACTAAAATTATTATTGAATTCTATCCGCAAAATAAAGTAGTAGAATTTTATAATCAAAAGAATTTAAAAAATCTATTTTTAAGTATTGTTCCTCAAGAAAAAAATCTAATCATCAAAATAATAATTTCTGGGTTAATTTTTACTTCCTTAAGTATAGCTAGTAGTTTCTTTATCAAATATATTTTAAATGATTTAATATTTCTAAATTTAAAAACTTTAAAAATACTTTTAATCTTCCTATTTAATATAACATTCTTTAAAGTTTATAGTTTTTATATCAGAAATTATTACACTATCTTCTTGGATAAAAATATTAATGTTCAAGCGATGTTTTCTTTTTTAAGTCACTTATTTTTCCTTCCTTTAAATATTATTGGTAGTAAAACTCCAGGAGAAATAGTTAGCAGAATTAAAGAATTAGAAATGATTAAAGACTTTTTTAGTGAATTTTTGATTGTTATTTGTCTTGATTTAACTATGATTTTAGGATGTAGTTTAGTATTATGGCAAATAGATTATCGTTTGTTTTTAATGCTTTTAGTTTTATCCATTATATATATATTGACTTATCTTTGTTATATTCCGTCATTGTGTAAAAACATTCAAACAAATTTGGAACAAGAAACATCTTTTAATCAGGAAGTTATTGAAAATGTTCATAATTTTTCTACAATTAAAAATTTACATAGTTACAATTTTATCATGAAAAAAATGGATTTTAAATATTCGGCGTTCTTAAAAGATTCTTTCAACTTAAAAAGTATGTTAACTAAATATAACTTATTTAAAAATTTAATTGAAGAACTGGGATTATGTTTAATTACATCTTATGCCTTATACTTAATCTATAAGTCTAAATTTAATTTAATAGATCTAGTCACATTTAATGCTTTGGTAGTTTATTTTATTAATCCTTTAAAAAACGTTATTAATCTTATCCCAAAGTATTATCATTTAAAAGCGATTTTTAATAAGATAAATGATTTTCTAGCCTTAGAAAAAGAAGATTTAATATCATCAGAAACCAAATTTTTAAAAGGAGATATTAAAATGCATAAAATAACTTTTTCTTATAACGGTTATTATAAAATTTTGGATAATTTTTCTTTGGCTATTAAACTCGGAGAAAAGGTATTAATTAAAGGTCCTAGTGGTTGTGGAAAAAGTACGGTTTGTAAGCT